>NZ_CP114769.1 GCF_027359925.1 Hymenobacter canadensis
GCCCTGGCCGGCCCGCGGCTCTTTGTGAACTTTCTGCGAAGCCAGCAAGGCCTGATCCTTAGACGAGGCGTACAGCGTGATTCCGCCAAAACGGTTGCTGAGCTTAGGTGCGATCTGCTCGCGGAAGATATCGGCATCGATGTCCGGGGCGGCGAGTACTATCTCCTTGATTCGGGGGGCCAGGGCCGGGTTTTCAGCTACCAGATCCACCAGTGCGGCGGTAAGTCCCCGGTTGCCCATGCTGTGCCCAACGATGTAGAGCTGCTCGATGCTCCCCGTCGTCAACGCCTCCACGATAAACTTCTTTAAGTCGGGCGTAGCCCAGGCAATGTTGTTCTCATCCACGGTATAGCCCAGCGTGTTGCCCTGGGAAGGCCAGCTGAACAGCAGGGCCGGCCCGGCAAAACTCAGGTCGCTAGCCATCTGCGCCGTTCGCTTCACGGCCGCGTCAAACCCCACGTTGTAGCCGTGCACGAACATAAAGGCGCTTTTGGAGCGGGCCGCGTCCTTGCGAATGTTCTGAAAGAAGACATCCTTTGGCCTGGTAGATGACTGCGTAACAAACACGTGCTTGTCGGGGTCGTTGCTGCCTATTTCGAAGCCCAGCAGGGAGTAAGGCGATTCGATCTTGCCGATGCTGTGACCGGGAGGGATGTTGACCACGGCCATCCCGTACGTGACTTTAGTAGCGCTGGTCGCCCGGTCGCCCGCGAACTGCAGTACTTGCCGCTCGCTGCCATTTGCCTTTCGATTGGTCGCAAAGTAGACCACCACGTCCTTAGCGTAGCGCAAATTCACTTTATCCTGGGCGTACTTGCGTGTCCGTTCCAGCTGGGCCTGGGTGGGGGCTGGCCCGGGCTTCTGCGAAGGCATTGGCCCGGGAGCTGATCCCAGAACAAGCGGGGGAGCCAACTGCAGCGAATCCACCGTGGCCCAGGTGGCCAGCACTTTTTCCTTCCCGCGCTCTCCGTCGGCGGTCACATACTCTCCTTCCCGCAGAACAGTGCGCGAGCCATTCAGATCCACGGTTGCGGTTTTATGTTCCAGCCGGGCCCCATTAGCCAGCACGACATCTTTCAGCAGGGCTCTATCGCCTCGTCCGTTACGCGCATCACCGAGCCAAACTGCATCACATACCGCACTGGTACAGCAGTAGCCTGGTGAGAGCCCCTGGCTGTTAACGTAAATGGGGCCGGCTGCAGGGTGGCAAGAGACAAGACGAGCAGGGCAGACCAGCGGAAGGGGAAGTGCATGAAGTTAGGGGAGCGTACTAGGTACTATATGGAAGAGGATATAATAGGGTAAATATAGAGGATTAATCAGATATAATATAATTATTAAAATAACTATCTGTACTTGATGAAGGTTGGCTACGCGGCTCACCAGGCCCCTTGCTATAGCCGGGGGGATGAAGCAGCAACTGTAATATCCGGCATGGTAAACCAATTGGTCTGCAGCGAATGGTGGCATTGACCTCCGCAGTTTTACAGCAGTATTGGCATTGCTTTGTCAGCCCAAGTCAAGAAGTGGGCATCAATCCAGCCGCGAGAGAAGTTCAAAGAGCGGCTGATTAACGTAATAGTTAGAGTTTACCTGCTTATGCTTAACCAAGATGCCGTCTTGAGCCAGCTTATTTAAGTAGCTGGCAGCGGTAGGACGGCTCACATTGAGTTCCTGCTGTAAGAATTCGATGCGGGTATAGGGATGCCGATATAAGTTATTGAGCAGGTCCTGGCTGTAAAATTTGTAAGTGCGCAGCTGTTGCTTGGTCTGCTGCATTAAGCTGCGCATTTCCGTGATTAATAGTATGCTTTCGCGAGCCGTTTGCTCGATGCCTGTAAGCATATAAAGCAGCCACGGCTCCCAGTCCCCGGTATCACGCACCGCTTGCAGATAGTGGTAATAGTCAGCCTTATTGTGCGTGATAAAGCGACTTAGGTACAGCACTGGGATATCCAGCAGTTCTTTGAGCACGAGGTACAGAATGTTGAGAATCCGCCCGGTGCGCCCGTTGCCGTCATAAAAGGGGTGGATGCTTTCGAACTGAAAATGCAGCACGGCCATTTTCACGAGTGGGTCGACATCGTGTAGGGAATCATCATTGAGGTACTGCTCTAAATTTCCCATCAGGTCGAGAATGGTGACCGGGTCTTGTGGGGGCGTATACACCACCTCCCCACGTTGATTTTTAAGCGTTGTACCTGGTAGCTTGCGGTATCCCCCGCTATCACGCTTCAGCTCTTCCTGGATTTGGGCAATGTGATTAGCACTCAGAAAACCAAACTGCTTTACTAAGCGAGTGCCCAGGCGCAGGGCCGCCGCGTAGCGCTGCACTTCTTTGGCAGCCTGTGAGACCCCCAAATTAAGCTCGGCATTAAATAGCTCATCGTGCGTTGTGATGATGTTTTCGATTGCCGAACTGTCTTTCGCCTCTTGCAAGGGCAGGGTATCCAGCAAGATGCTCTCGTTGGGGATGGCCGCGACCAAGCCTTTTAGCTCTGCTAAGGCCCGATGAGCAGCCGGCAGCTTTTTCAGTACGGCTCGTGTTTCTAGTTCTATCGTAGGCGGAAGCGCGGAAGGTTGCCAAGTAGTTTGCACGCAGAAGGGAAATAGTCAGGAAGAAAGCCAGCCTAGCTTTGTAAAGAAACTTGATTTTTCTTTACAAAGGATCACGACCTATATAAAAGAAGAGTAGCCTTTCTTTCTATAGGCACTGTCATCGCTTTGACTGGTGGATTGGTGAGACCAATGAGAAAGCAAAGTAATAAGGTCCGATAACTCTTACTTATCGGACTCTATTGCTATCTTCGCTTTTGCCAGCAAAAAGTCGCGTTTTACTCCTTACTATATAGGCTGCATGGAAAACTCCGCCGAGCTCTCAGTTCCCGCTCACGCGTCGGCGGCACTGGCGCACCTGACCGAGCACACCAACCGCTACGTTGAGGCCGGACTGAGCGGCGCCGCGAACACGGCCAAAGCGTACGCCGGGGATTTGAAACGGTTTGGGATTTGGTGTGCCGAGCACGGACTCGAGCCGCTGCCGTGCTCGGTGGATACGCTCGCCGGATTTGTAACGCACCTGGCCGAAACCGGCAAAAAGGTGTCGACCATTCAGCGGCACTGTGCGGCCGTGACCAAGGCGCATGCCTTGCGGGGGATTGACTCGCCCACGGACGACAAGAAGTTTAAGGTGCTCATGGAAGGCATCGCCCGGATTAAGGGCGTGCGCCAGAAACAGGCCCCGGCCTTTACGCTGGCCAACTTCAAGCGGACGGTGAGAAGCATCAATGGCAAAACGCTGGCAGGCATGCGCGACCGGGTGATTCTGCTGCTGGGGTTTACCGGAGCCTTTCGGCGCTCTGAGCTGGCCGCGCTGAATATTGAGGACTTGTCGTTTTCGGAGGAAGGGTTGATAGTCAACCTGGCGAAGAGCAAGACTAATCAGTACAGCGCGGCTGAGGAAAAGGCCATTTTCTACTCGCCGGATTTCAAGCTGTGCCCGATCCGAACATTGGAGGCATGGATTAAACGACTGGACCGAACCACGGGGCCGGTTTTTGTATCCTTTCGTAAGGGTGAACGGCTGACGGAACGGCGGCTGACCGATAAGCACCTGAACTTGATTGTGCAGCGCTATCTGGGGCCGAAGTATTCTGCTCACTCGCTGCGAGCATCGTTTGTGACAGTGGCTAAACTAGCTGGAGCAGATGATTCAGAGGTAATGAATCAGACCAAGCACAAGACAAGTGAGATGATTCGGCGTTACACCCGTCTTGACAATGTGCGCCAGCACAATGCTGCACAGAAATTAGGACTCTAAACAATTGTTCATTCTTGGACATTTTGCAACATCCCATCTAGAGGCTGGAAACGACATTTATTGCGCCGTTTTTCAAGACCGTTTATTGAACGGCATTTCCGACCTTACCAACTCAACATTTAAGTAACATATGCAGATCGCTTTGTACACCCTCGTCCCAACTAAGGACAAGGTGCAATCCGTCGAGAACCAGCTGCCGGAACTACGCCGCTTCGCCGCGGTCCACGGTTGGACAATCCATAAAGAGTATTTGAAAGAGGAGTCAGCTGGTATCGGCCAGCGGAGCCAGTTTAAAGCAGTGTTTGCCGATGCCCACCATCGACATTTTGATATGGTACTCTTTTGGAACATATACCGCGTCAACCATGAAGGAGCCTTTCCAACTTTGATGTATCTGAACATGCTGGAAACTCATGGGGTCAGCTATAAGTCACTCATTGAGCTCCTTGATTCAATAATGCTATTCAAGGATGCTATTATCGCAGTGCTGGCTACTACTGCTAAACAAGCGCTGACTCGGTTAAGTGAGCGCACCAAGACTAGATTGGCAAGAGCAGTTGCAAAAAGGAAAACTTTAAGCCGGCCTACTATGACCTCGGAAGTAATGTCAACGCTAGACAGATGGAAGATCTGGGAACATCTATTAAAAGATTACGTTTGGTACTAAATCTATTTCCTAGTACAATTTCAAAATACGCCTTAAATCGTTAAGCACGCCATGCATACTGAAGCTTCATCTTTGCCTTTCCCCAATGAGTTGAAAAAAGCTATAGAGACTGATAGCTTAATCGTTTTTACAGGAGCGGGAACATCCAGAAAATTTGATCTCCCAAGCTGGAATAAGCTAGCAATAGATATAATTAATGATTTGGACGATGAGAGTTTTAAAACGCTTATACCAGCAATAGTGTCCGGTAAGATATCAGCGCTCTATGCTTTGACTTTACTTGAGAATGAAAAATATAAAATAAGACAATATATTGAAAATAATTTTTGTTTAACAAAGGATAAAGATTTTGGATTTCATAATAATTTAATTGAATTAAGTGGCAAGATAGTTACCACAAATTATGATAATGCATTTGAACTAGCTAACAGTGATGTTTATTCTGCTGTTCATAACTCTGCATTCAAGATATCAAGTCTAAAAAATAAGCAAGAATTTATATTCAAATTACATGGATGTGCAAAAACTGATTCATCATCATGTGTTGTTTTTGAGAATGATTATGATAAGTTATATTCTGATGAGACTGCGGCAATTTTTAAATTAAAAGAACTATTTATTAATAACACTTTTTTATTTATTGGCTTTAGTTTGAACGATCCATATGTAGTTAAAATATTTCAACATATTGATAAGATATTTGACGGAAATTGCAGACATTATATATTATCAACATCAGAGTTAAAATTCCCAAACCTAAATTGTATTAAAAGCTTGGTAATAGATGATTATAATCAAATTGATGCTTTAGTTGATTATTGGCTAGAGTATAAAAGGAGTGTAATAAAGAGTCGAGAGGTTATATCATTTAGTATAGATAAGACTTTGCTTAGGCGTCCAAAAGTGGCAGTACTTTCACCAAATCCTGTGGATTTATCTATAAAAAGTGAGCTACCTAAATTAAGCACTTTATTAGATTCATTAGATGTTGATATTTATAATGGCTATCTCAATGTTAGAAACATGCAACTAATTGAAGATTATGACTACGTATTCATAGTTACCAAATCATTTAAAGACAAGATATATATTGAGGATGAAAATTTAAAAAGTACTCTAATATCATTAGACGAACTTGATAAATATTTGCTAGATGATAGCATTCCTGTTATATTAATTGTTGATAAAGAAATTTCTTTTTCTGGCAATATTAATCTTGTTAACATCTGCACTTACAAGAACAATATAATAAACAGATTTATTTTTAAATTTATAAGACGTGGGTTAATTAATGTAAATGAGCCTGAGATTAAAGTATTCAATATGAATAAAGTTGATATAACAATAGATAAGGGAAAATCAAAAAATCATTCTATCAATGAGCAAAACAGGGTTTTAGATTTTAATGTTAAGGGATTTTCTGTTATAGGAAGAGTAGAAGAGCAAAGCAATATTGCTTCAAGGATGATCGATATAATTCACTCTCATAAACTTCTTAATGTCAAAGGTTCTGGTGGCATAGGGAAGACTACTTTAATTCGTAAGATTAGTTCTGAACTTTATGACAGGGGTTACTTCACACAAGGGGTAACATTTAATTCATGTGAGTATACGAACACTTTTAGTGATTTTAAAGATTTATTATCTAAAGGATTTAAATTAAATGAAGTAATTGACTTAAAAGAGTATCTACAAGAGATAGGAAGTAAAATCGATATGATGATTATACTCGATAATTTTGAATCCATATCAACTATTGATGATCGAAGTGAATATGAAAAAATAATTGATCTTCTCGAATTTGCTACTGATTATGCAAATATTGTATTGACTTCCAGGGAGAACTTGAACACTCATTTTGAAGATATTTACACTCTGTCTTCTCTCAATACTGATGACGCAGTAAAGTTATTTATCAGCAGTTATGGCGAGGTAAAAAAGGAGGAACTGTCAATTTTAAGAATTGATATACTTGAAAATATATTAAACAATAACCCGCTAGCGATTAAACTTGTTACTAAAACCATAGTCCCTCAAAGCGGAATATTAAATTTAAAGAAAAATTTAGAAGAGGATCTATTCAAAAATACAAGTGAGGATTTTATAAATATATATAAGAAAGATGTCGACATGAACATAGAGAAAACAAGATCTATTTATCAGTCTATTAATTATTCATACTGCAAACTTAATGTAAGAGAAAAACTTGCACTTGAAATACTGAATCTATTTCCGGATGGTATATCTGTTTCCAATTTTAAAAAATGTTTTGAAGGCAAAAAATCATATAATAACATTAGTGAAACAGAATTAAGAAATTTGCAAAATAAATCATTAGTCGAAGGCTTTAATGGCCTAATAAGATTGCAGCCTATAATTAGAAAATTTGCTGAATTTCAGTTCAATAAAAGACCAAAGGAAATCAGAGATAAATTTTGCAGCGACGCATACAGTTATAATTGCTTTATTGTTGATGCTCTCAATAAGGTGAGTATTACAAAAGGTGCTTCAGCTGCATATATTCTGCAGAATAATTTCAAAAATAATTTGTTGAACGTTCTGGATTTTGTAAATCAGATTGAAATATCGGACAAATCTATTTTGCCTGAAAAAAAATATCTATTAAACTATATATATGAAATGGATAGCTATGTTATTGGGGAAAATCAGGTTGCTAAATTTGTCGACAAATTAG
Organism: Hymenobacter canadensis; assembly: GCF_027359925.1. Taxonomy (NCBI): domain Bacteria; kingdom Pseudomonadati; phylum Bacteroidota; class Cytophagia; order Cytophagales; family Hymenobacteraceae; genus Hymenobacter; species Hymenobacter canadensis. The sequence continues at coordinate 7,183 of NZ_CP114769.1, forward strand.
AGGAGATCAAACCCTATTTCAATGATATTGATGATGCTGATAAGCTTTTAGACACATTAAAATATCATCTTATTTATTACAATAAAGATTTTGATTATTCTTATAAAAGAATGCAGGAATTATATCCTGCTTCTGAAGTAATTAATAGAAGTGATTTTCATGAAGATTATGTAAAACGAAGATATGTAAATATGATATGCGCCATTCATAGTATGGAAGGTCATACTCTTGAATATGTCCACTCTTGTATTGTAGCATTTAATAAGATAGAAGGTGAAGCAAAAAAGCTATTTCACGTTGCTGATAATCATTTGTTTTATCTAGGCGTGCATGTTGATTTAGATAGGCATGACAAGAGTTTTTACACATTTGAAAAACAAGCTGCTAGAGGCACTGATATTATCTCTGGAGTAGAAAAGTATATGAAAACATTATTTGAGGAAGAGCATCTGGAGAGAATTCAGTGTGTTTATACCTTATCCAAGGTTACAGATGTTGATAAGAATTCGATAAGGTCTTTGGTTGTGACTAACCCGTACACTCGAGGTCTAAAAGAGCTTATGCATGCTTTCGTTGAGAAAGACCCAGAAGCTAAAAGGAAGTATTTCGATAAGGCGTTGAAATACCTAATGCATATAAAATATTACTATCTAGAAGCGTTGTATTTTTATTGTAAGTTTTTAATGGAAATTAATAATGATGATTTTACTAAGAATTACGAACTAGGATTAGAGCTCAGCAAAAAATACTTCTACCAATTTTTAGTATTCAAATTTGAATCATTGTTAGATAATAGTAAAGAGTATTCATTTAGCTATAATTATTACCCCATAGAAGGTTTGGAATCATATGCAATTATTCATAAAAAATATTGGGACGAGATAGCATTAGACTAGTGCATTGTTTGCAATAGCGCCGGCTCACCAGTATTTTACTGGTGGGCCGTGCTGCTATTACCATCGTACGCTACCTTTTGCATCCGCATTGATTATCAGCACTAAGAGCAAGCCCGAACCATCTCACATTAGTCATGTCCGTATCCATTCCGCTGAACGACATGTTAAACAGAAGGTCTCAATCCCCATAGAAACGAGGTCTTTATAACCGGCATTAGAAGAGTAATGTGCAGCACTGTAGTATAATAAAGCCCCCACAGCGGACCATGATACAGTCAAACCAGAATGAGGTTGACGACGATGCCCCGGATCTGCCGTTAGTCCAGCCAGCTTGCATCACAGACCAAAGGATGGATGTGGCATCTTTGCAAACGGTATAGCTTAGTCCTCACGCCACCTATCGCTCGTGACTTATGATTAGGTAGCATCAATATGGCGCTGGAGTAAATGGTTGAACGCCTGAACCGCCGCCTGAAAGAGGCAAGCAGTACTTACCCATTGTCTGAACTTATTTATAGCAACGACTGCCTGGCCACACTAGTTGAACTCATTTGTGTCCTTTTTCTAGCATAGAGCAAGGTGGAGTTTTGGGTTCTTCGACTCATTATTCACCCTATTCTATGAGAACATTACTCAGGTTTGCAATACTCAGCAGGCTACTACTTATCGCAATGGTCATGGTGCAAACTCTGGCCCAGCCTCATCCCAAATAGGCATCGCCGCCACCTTGCAAGCTTAACTACTCCGATTTGGTAATGACCTGTAGACAAACCATATTGAAGCCATTCCTCTATGCAGGTTCATGAGTGTTGATAGTAGCTGAGTAACTTATGTGTTAAACAATGAACGCAGAAAAGCCCCTTTCAACCTGCGTTTCCAGCTTGGAAACGCAGGTTGAAAGGGGCTTTAAAGGTGCCCAAAAGCTAAAAAGCACCAGAAAAGGGACTCGAACCAGAATACAAATCTTAATTTTTGATATCCTCGCTTACTGCCCATTGGTACCGATAAGTGAAGGATTATCGGTACTAATGATGAATGTAAAAGCAATAATGAGATTTATCCGACCAACAGAGTCAATACGACGAGGTATTCCAATTCGATAGCCTGGGCTGCTTTACCAAGATACAGGTAGCACACGGCCAGATTTTGGAAAGCATTATGATCAGCAGGTTTCAGTGCCATTACTTGCTGAAATAGACGAATAGCCTCTGCATAAAGCATTTCCAGAGAGGCTTGGTAGCCCTGCTCAAATAACTCATCAGCGGTAAGGTGAGCAGATCCAACAGAAGCAGCGTCGGTGGGAAGACGACTAAGAGACTGATCAGTGGCCGCTTAGTCTATCAGATACGCTTCTGCAACGGGGGTGGACACTGCCACCCGAACGGGCTGCGTTTGGGGAGTGAGCGTGGAGACAAGCCGCTGAAACTCCTGCCCGAACCGCTTGATCAGAGCCGACTCGGTGGAGAACACGCAGTTCTCCTGATTGCGCTGCTCGGCCATATACGTCCAGTTGTACGACCCTGACAGCAGCAGGTGCTCGTCGATGAGGCAGAACTTTTGGTGCAGAGCATGAGCATCGGGACTAAAGTAAAGCACTACACCCGCATCAATGAACTGTTTGTTGCTAAGGCAGGCTTTCGGGGCGGTTGTTGATGTAATCATTGCGGATCAGCAGGCTGACGGCTACCCGTCGCTGGAGCTGGCTGATCAAAGCCGTAAACAGATCCTGATCGGTAAACCAGGCTACTGAGACTTTGATGCTGGTCTTTGCCTGTTTGATCTCCGCCAGAATAGCTGGTTTAATTGACTGAAAATGGGCGACGGATTGCATGTGGGGTAATTGAGAATAGATAGAAATCAGGCTTCGGGCCAGTGAGAGCATAAGGTAGACTGAAAGCACTCAAGTTACCCCACCAGCAGACGGTGCAGACGGCTGGTGAGCTGCTGCTCCTGCGAGCTAAAGCAGGCAGCCATGTCAGTTGGTGGCTGGAAAGCGGCCGATGCTATGACGGGCAGACGGTGAGCGGTAATGGCAATTGCAGTGTCCGCCAAGCGGTTCGGCACGAGGAAGCCCAGGCAGTTGGAATCTGGCTCAGTAGCAGGCTGGGACAAAGAATCGGGGTAGAACAGGTGGTTTTGCACGCTGCCCCGCCGAACGGCGTAGCTGACCAGCTGGTACATATCTGCCTGGGCAATGCCTTCCGGGTCGGGAGTCCCATTCACCAGTTTCCAGGACTTGTATTTGCAGTCGATGACTACAGGCGCGGCCGGGGGGGCACCGGCCGGGACCTGGGGGCGCAGCAGGATGTCGTGCTGCAGGTTGAACCGCTGGCGGGGCGGGCCGCCGGCCGCGGAAACCACCTGGGCCAGATACAGGTCGCTGGCTTGGGGTGTGATCTTAAAACCGGTGCTCAAGTGCCGCTGCAGAAAGCCCGCGACGAAGTCCTCGAAGATCTTCTCGGTGGGCAGCAACAGGGCAAATACCTGGTCGTTGGCCTCGGTACTGGCCAAGGGGCTGTGGCTGGCCAGGAAGAAGCGGCAATAAGCCAGCACCACGTTGAACTCGGCAAACAGGGGCGAGAGCTGCACTTGGTCGCAGTCGGCCAGGCAGGCGGGCTGATCGGCCACGTCGGCGAGCAGGAAGCTGATATCGTCGAGCAGCCGCCGGCTGCCGCTATGCCGGGTGAAGTGGTGAAGGCGGCGGACGACATCTTTCAGAATGCGGTTGAACCGGTTGTCGGGCTGGAAGGAGTCAAAGGTGCAGGGCAACACCTGTTGCCGGCCAACGGCACGGTTGCGCACGTAGTCGGAGAAGTTGAGCCGCCCCCGCAGCGTATTGAGCTCCTCCCCTACTTCCTGGTAGTACTGATACTGGGTGCGGTTGAGCAGTTCGTGCGTGTACTGGGCAAACAGCAGAACAAGCAGCTCGAGCCAGTCGGCGGGGGCCTGGGAGAAGCTGGCCAGAGAGCGGGGAAACTGCAGCCGCTCGGAATAGCTCAGCCACCAGAACAGGTGCGCGTGGATAGCTTCGAGGCTACCTGGAGGAGGCTGACTGCTGCCCTGGTAAAACACCTTGGGCAGTAGATGGAGGCGGTGGCCCTGGTACTGGATCAGGCCGACATAGTTGCGGGCCCGAACAGTGCGGTGCCCACGCGCGTCGACGCAGAATTCCAGGTAGCGCTGCCGGGTGCTGCCACTAGTGCTGGCCCCAAACAGGCCGGGGGTGCGCGGGCGCTGCTCCCAAATGGTCTGCAGGTAGGCCTCCAGCCCCGGGGGCAGCTCGGCCAGGGGCAGGTGGTTGCGGTATTCGTAGAGGTAGTGATTCATCGGCTGACGGGTAGCGGTGGGCTACTCAGCGAATGGATGAGCTGCTGCCGTAGCGCAGGCCGACGCTGGCATCGATATGGGCCGACACCCCGGCGGCCTGCAGCAGGGCCTGGACTTTGGGCTCGTCGTTGAGGAAGTACTCGTACAGGAGCGGGATGACCTTGCCATTGAAGATGGAGCCCAGGGATTCCTTGGGGTCGAGGAAGTAGGCATGGCCGATCTGAAAGTCGCGGGACTTCAGGCGGACAATCTCGCCGTTGAGCTTTTGCAGGACGGCGCCACGGTTGTCGGGCATACCGGCGAAAAGGTCGTAGCGCGGATAGAGCGGCCGGAACTCGAAGCGGCGGCGCAACGCAATATCGAGGAGGGCCAAGCTGCGGTCGGCCGTGTTCATGGTGCCGATCAGGTAGAGATTGGCGGGCACGGTAAAGCCTTCTTCGCCGGAAGGCAAGGTAACGGGCAAGGTGTTGGCTCCGCCCAGGCGCTTGTCCTTTTCGAGCAGGGTGATGAGCTCCCCGAACACCCGGGCAATGTTGGCCCGGTTGATTTCATCGATGATGAGCACGTAGTTGCGGGGGGTAGTGGCACTGGAAGAGGCGCTGGTAGCAGCCGGGGATGGAGACGGGAGCTGGGCAGCATCACCTTGATCAGAAACAGCCGTCGTGGCTGGTATTGACGCTGCGCCATTAGCACCCTGATGGGTATGGGCCAACTCCTGAAGCCGCTCAACTATGTAGACGTAATACACCTGCGGGCCACTTGGGGTAAGCTCCCGCGTGCCTTCATACAGCCCCCTAATCAGAGCTATCTGCACTTTATTTTCATGGCCGTGGGTTCCACGGCGGAAGGTTATGTATTTGGAATCAACGCTCAGGACAGGAAACTCATATCCTGGAGTTTTCATCGGCAGGGTTATTACTCCACCCGGAGAAGCCAAAGGAGCTATGAACTCCTGAAACACGGTTTCGAACGGTACTGATGAGCCTGAATAGTCAGCGTGAACGACCGGACTGGTGTGGATGAAATCAGCATCCGCCTGGGGAAACTCCTCCGGATCCAACTCCTGGTGCGATTCCCATTCCCGACGAGCCCGCTCCGCAATACGGTAGAAGACGCCGTCGGACTTCTCGAATACCATCTGTCCGTTGATGACTTTGGGGCGGAATCCCTGGACAAAATCCTCGTAGGTGAAGCTCTGGTGGAAGGTCACAAAGTCCAACCGTTTGCCTAACTCTTGCTGGAAAAGCTGCTGCGCAGCCATGTAACTGGGTGCTGGCTGGCCCATCAGGATTTCGTAGGCCAACTCCAGGGTGGAGCGGGTTTTGCCGGTGCCGGGAGGGCCGTACAGAATGATATTGGGGTTGGGGAACCGGGCGCTTAGCCAGTTTGAATCGACTTGAGTATTGGTATCAGACACGAGGCGGAGGTTGAAATAGGGTTCGAATATGTCGGTATTAGCCCGGGCAAGGTTGTTGACGAGAGCCACCGTACGGTAGCCGCTGGGCGCCCACCAGCTCAACTGCTTGCTGAGGCTGGTAACATCTTCCCGGATGGGAGCTGCAATTAGCTCAGCCTGCCGGTAAATCCAGTTTTTAGAGTCAGTAATCTGATCCGCCAGGTCCGCCGGCAGGTCGGCCCAGTCACTCTGGACGCGGTAGATACCCCATAGTTGGAGGGAACCGGCGCAGGCGTAAACGTAGTCCCCGGTTTGAATACCCGTCATGAACAGCTCACCCTGGTTGTCGGGGCAGAACTTGTCTACCACCAGCCAGTCGCGTTTACGAAACTCCGTTAGGAGCTTGCGCCCTGGGGCCGTGCTGTTGAAACGGCCCATGGATATTTTGTAGATCGGGCGGCCATTCAGCTGCAATAGTTCATTCATCTATATCAAACTAACACTAGTGATAATTACAGCTTTTTCGCGTCTTCATTCTGTTTTACAATATGGATCAAGTCGCGTAATAGCATCATTCTAATACTCATAAATACAGCAGAATAACCAAATGGCTGAGGAACCACCGCTACGGTAGCCCCACGTCCTATCCATCGAGTTGATTCCCCGTCTTGTTCTTTATCGTATTCTACTTTCGTCGGCTCTCCGTAGGCAGTCCGTAACAATGCCAGCATATTATCCCGGTTATTATCTCCATTCAGGCTCATCTCAGCACATACAAACCTACCTTGATGATACGCATATGTAACCTTGGTGACAGTCGCTCTTCCCAGCTGTAGGGTGGTTTATCCTGGTATCTCGTAGATGACAATGTCCTGATCGATCGTGCGAATTCGTTTCGCCTGTTTGCCAAGGCTGCTCAATGGTGAACCAAATTTGAGCCCCCGAAAGCCATTTCGCCGATCCAACTCGACCAGACCTGGGTGAGAAAAGTAGACTGAATCGTCATAGGCCTTTTTGACAAGCCGATTTTCTTCAGCCTCCTCAATAGCCTGCACCTTAGCAAGGGCTGCTAAGCTATCTAATTCAATTCTGTGCCGGCGCGCCAAAACGATTTGCTGCAGGCTATCGGCAGTATGGCGGGCCCGGGCAGCGATGCGAGCCTGTAATTCTGCTGCTTTATTACGCTCTTTTGCCCGGCGCAGGTCTTCCCGCTGATAGAAGGCAAATTCCTGCTCATGGGCGAGGGTAGACCATTTGGGACGGGCTGCGTGAATTTGTTTGGTGAGTAACTCAAACCGAAACAGCTCCTTCATTTCGTAAACCGGCCCATCATTGGAGGCGTGAAGCCGGGCGTAGCAGGTCTCCAAAATAGCTTCCATCTCTTTGATGAAGGTAGCTCCACCACCCTTCTTGAGGTCCTTTTCCGTTGCTCGCAGGCGGACTATCTGTTCGTTTCGATAAGTAAAATACTGTGTTGTTGGGTCCTCACTGTTCTTGGGCAAAGGCTGAAGTGAGAAAGCAAGGGCAGGATTGGCTAAAAGAAGCAATAAGCCTAGAAGCCACGCATTTACGCGGTACATGGAAATATTTAATAAGTGTGAGTGGTATTACTTAGTGCGACACCTGGAGAAGCAGGTGCAGCAGAAAGCTGTTCTTATGCCGGCATCTATTCAGGGCAGGTCAGCAGCCCGCCTGACCGGGTGCTTCTCCGCGTTACGCGCCATCTTCTCCCGCATGAGTTCCGGGATATCCCAGTTGTACTTGTCGGCCAGCTGGAAGGCGTAGAGCAACACGTCGGCCAGCTCCTCGCGGACGCGGGCGGGGTCGGCATCTTCGGGCTTTTTCCAGAGGAATACCTCGTTGAGCTCGGCGGCCTCGATGCTCAGGGCCAGGGCCAGATCCTTGGGGTTGTGAAACTGCGCCCAGTCCCGCTCGTCGCGGAACTGGCGCAGCTGCCGGAGTAGGTCGTCGATGGGATTACTCATTGGATTTGCCCTTGTGCATGGCGCGGGCCATTTCCAATTCGCTGGCAAAGTCGAGGCCGGTGTCGAGGCTGGGGTCCAGCTCCTGGAAGCCGGTGTACATGCCGGTGAGCAGGTGCAGGGCCGAGTATTTCTTGCCGGGTACGGAGGCCAGGCTGTACTTCTGGGACGAGTCCTTGGGGTCGAGGCCGGAGCGGCCGAGCATGGCGATTTCGAAGGTGACGTCCTGCACCTGCTCGCGGGACTTGCCGTCGAAGTGCTTAAGCCAGTCGAGGCAGTAGAACATGACGGCCATGCCGCCGGCGGGGCTGTCAGCGAAGGACATGCGGCCCTGGTGGGCGTCGGCGGGCTCGGGCTCGTCGAGACCTAGGGGGTCGCGCTCAATGCGGGCCAGCAGGTCTTCGGGCGACTCCTGGCCGGCGGGCTCGTCGGTGGGCGCTAAGACAGAAGCAGCCTCGGGGCGGACGGTGGACTGACCGGATGCCTGCTGCTGACGCAGGCTCTGTTCGTCCTGCAGCTCGAAGTAGGCACCCATGCCGAGGTCTTCGCCCCAGTGCTGCAGCATCTCGTACTCCTCGCCGGGCTGGCGGTCGGCGCGGTACTCCAGATACTCGGCCCAGAGGCGCTCAGCCTCCTTCACCTGCAGCGTGGGAGCCTTGAAGTCGGGCACAGCGTTGTAGCCGAACAGGTCGCGGAACTGCAGGGCCATGACCAGGTTGAGGATGGTGCTGGCCTTGTGCACGGCCGGGGGCGAGTACTCGGCGGCCTGCTTGTTGCGGATGGCCTCGATGGATTCCTGCAGCAGCTTCAGCAGAGAGAGGAACTGGAAGGGCCGGGCTTCGGGATACTCCCGGTGGAGGAAGTCCTCGATGAATAGGTCGATGGGCTGGTTGTAAATCTGGCGCATCATGCCCTCAAACAGCCCGTCGATGAAGCCGGTAATGTTCTGCTCCTTGAAGCCGGCCTTCTGCAGCTTTTTCAGCTGGGGCTCGGCAGCCCGGATGAACTTCTCCTTGCCCCGGCCCGAGGTTGTGAAAAGCAGGTTACTCTCGCTCTCGCGGGCTTGGAGCACGAAGTCTAGGTGGACAATTTCGTGCATTATCAGGTGCTCGACGGCCGGGTAGTCGGGTTTGTACTTCACCTGGTGGTAGGCGCGGCCGTAGTTCTCGGCTATTTCGAGTTTGGCGGCAGTGGGAATGAGCGAGTCCTCGTTGACGCGGATCTCCTTGCCGGCCTGCTCCTGCACCCGCAGCTGGTACTCATTAGCAATGGAGAAGGTGTTGGTGTTATGCAGGTACTTGGTGGCCGTCTCGGTGGCCAGGGCCAAGCTGGCGCGCAGGATGGGGTCGCCGGGGCGGGCGTTGCGCAGGGCCCGGGTGGCGAAGTCGAAAGCGGCCTCGTAGTCCTGGCGTTGCTGGCGCACCATGGCCAGGGCGTAGAGCGTGTTGGGGTAGTCGGGCTCTATCTCGTGGGCAATTTCGAAGTAGCGCTCGGCCTCCTGGGGGCGGCCGGACTGCATGAGGTTGCCGCCGATGTTGTTGATGGCAATGAAGTCGCGGGGATTGAGGGCCAGGGCCTGATCGTAGAAGGTCTTGGCTGACTTGAGGTCCTGCTTCTGGCGGGCGTAGATGTTGCCGGCCATGATGAGGGCGTAGCCGTTGCGCGGGTCCCAACGTAGGGCGTCGATGAGGGCGTCGAGGGCATCGTCGGGCAGGCCCAGTTCGGACAGCACCTGACCCAGGACGCGGTGGTACTCGGAAACGGTGGGGTTCTGCTGGATGAGCTGCTGCAGGCGCGGCAGGGCCTGCCGGAACTGGCCGGCTTCGCAGAGGCTCAGCACTTTCTGGTATTCGGCCTGCTGGGCCTGGATGGTCTTGGTATCGATCTTCACCTCCACCACGTCGCCTTTGACGGTAACCGTGGGCCGGTAGGGGCCAAAGGTGTAGAAATCGGTCAGGTGGTCAACGAGCTGCTCCGGGTTCTGGCCAAAGGCCTGAGCTTCCGGGAAGAGGCTGTAGAGGAAGTCGTTGAGGGGGTGATGGATGATCATGCAGTCCGAATGTGGTCCGCAGCCTATGTTTAGACTGCACCAACAAAGCTACACAGCTTCTCAATTAGTTGAGGATACAACTGCCTTTCTGGTCAACATAACAGATTTGATGAATTAATCCTTGTAAAGTACTTTTCAGCCGCCTTTACTAATTCAGGACAATGTTAGTGCAATGACTCTGTTTAGAAATATCCGCGCATCTTCTCTTTGATGATTTCGTCTTTTAGCCACTTTTGGAAGTCTGATTCAATATTCTCGAAAGACATCCCCATCGCTTGCGCTAACGTGTAGCAGCTGTTTTCCTCAATACTCATTGTTAGCAAATCTGGATCTCGCTCTTGAAATGCTTTATAGACGTCTTCAAGCTTTCTTTTCTCTTGCAAATAGAACATGAAATAGCGAGCAGTTGCATAATTAACAGCTTGCTGATTGAATCTTTGATTATCAATAACTTGCAGAGTATCAGAAGGCTGATACTCTGCATTATTGTCAAAATTTGACCAGTTCCACGATAGTAAGGTTTTTAAAGATGGACGCAGACTACCGAAAGTAAAAAGCACACGGCCACGCCAGTTGGGAAGTCCTGCAATTTTTGTACTTCTAATCTCTGATACTTCATATAAGGCAGCCATGCCTTCGTCCATCCATGGAGGAATATCCCCGAACTTACTCCGTGATAATAAATGAAACAGTTCGTGGTTGAAAGTACCTTGCCCCACTCCAACGATTGGTACTACCGCTGCTATACTCAAATCATTTTGAAACGAATAACCTATTGCGCCCTTAGGCAGGTTTAGGCCATGTAAAAGGCTTGCATTTTTTTTGAAATTATCTACATTTTTTGAGGCATATACTATAATAAAGTGCTGCGGTCGTGTCATACCAAACTGCCTACAATAAGCTTGTAGATATTTCTCTAATCTGGATGCAAAAATGTTTAATTCGGATGGCAAATAATCTCTTCCGCGGCTAACAACGATGAAATGTTTAGAAGCTTCTATTGAAGCTTCGGCGTCAAGTACAGAATCCTTCGCTTCTCTATTAATCCTCGCGCAACTGCTGTTAATTCTTTTTCGCAGCATCTTAACAGCGTAAGCACCATTTGTAGTGGTGTCTATTAATCTGCTTTCAAAATCCTCCGTAGGAATGCGCTTGATGAAGGAGGCGGACTTGCCACCATCCGCTAAGCTACTCCCCCATTCATAGTATATTTTTCCTTTTACAGAAGGCTGGGCACCACTCACAAGGCTGGTGCGTGTTGTAGCACTTGTCCATATGTAAGACACCTGCTGTGAGCCTACTGTACCGCAGTTTCTTTCCGCTCCAGCAATTACCTTGGCGGCATTGGGCTCAAGTGAATAGTGTGCTTGTATCCAGTCAAATCTTCTTCTAGCTTGCTCTTGCCCCCCCGGAATATTACACAGACTTGTCGCCATCATGTAATCTACTTCCAAGTTTCGGCCGAAAGGCCGAGACCTGAAAACGCGTAAAAGCCTTACCACACTGGGATAATCACCATTATCCCATGAGGCTCGTACCTGTTTCATGGGAACCTGACCAAATGCTGTTAATGTGCATCCGAAGCAGAGCCACAAGATAGTTATACCAGTAGTAAGTGTTTTCATTTTCACCGCTTTGTCTTTTGCACATTTACAGTGATACTACTCTCCTTGGCCGGCGGCTCTTTTTTTCGTGCCCATTAGTGCTGAATCTGCGCTAACGTTCGTGGTATCGAGTATTTCATCGTCTTTACCAGCACTGAAGCCGGAATTAGGAGGCAATTTTTCTGGCTTCGACTGTTCAGGCTGGCTTAAAGTAACCTTAGAGTAGGTTCCCCACTGATCTATATAAGAAGGGCCATCTTTAACTTCTATATCATAATGAGTAATCATAGTTGTAAACATTAGTAATGTCCCAAGACCGGCCAGTATGAGCCCAGGTGATGCTGATTCAAAAGAAACTTTTGCTCCCGAAGTATCAATTGCGCCTTTCGTCGTTGTTTCCCTGAATTTCCCAAGCACAAATACAGCTCCGACCAGCGCGAGTATCATTCCAGTTACAAATCCTAAGTAGGTTATCCAAACCCGAGACATCAGCAGTACATTAGCTTGATGGTATCGTCGTTGCAATGCAGATGCTTCCAAAACTGATAGGGTTTGCCACCTAGTTGCTGCAATTAAATCCTGATTAGTTTGGTGAGATTGACTTTTTATTTCTGCTAGCTGATTAAAAGTGTTTCCCAAGGTAAAAGCTGGGCTATTATTAATTCTTGCATGTAGATAATAAAGTTGTATAAAACTCCCTATGAAGAATACCATTGAGAAGCCAACGAGCATTCGTATAATAAATGGCAATAGTTTAACCTGCCATTTATATATTGACTCATCATTTTTTGGCGTTAGGGTTTCATTGTCGCTAATCTCTACTACCTTTCCTTGCTCAACATTATCCATGGCATCCGCTATACTATAGCTGGGGTTTTCGGTGAAAAGAAATTGGGTGGTTACGCTAGGCGTAAAAACTGCACTTTTAACCTACAACGAAACGTCATACCACGCATTTTAACAGGGAAATACCAATTTAATCTACACATACCTATGCAGCATCAGTGCCAGCACTGAATTTTATAAGGCCCTTATAGTAAACACCTGCTAAGCATTATTAGTCGTAGATGCTTTTTATGCGCTGAAAATCGAGATCCACATACGCTGTCATCACTCACTCCCAATTCAGGTTGCTAGCACCTTGTCCCTATTAGTAAGCTGATTAAAGGCCAAAATCATTTACTATCACTAGTTTCTGCCTGGATCGTGTATTGATAGGTCAGAGAATGTCTCCTGGGATGTGTCGTCCGGCAATAGCTATACAATTGGAAATGAGTCGCAGCTGCCCTGTGGACGCAACTCGTTGTAAGCCTGCACCGCCTGGACTACCAGCGCGTCGGCCTGCGCAAAATCGGGCAGCGTAGTGCCCAAGCCGAATTCGTCTTTCAGGATGCCGTTGACCCGTTCGGCCACGGCATTTTCGTACGGGTCGCCGTGCTGGGTCATGCTCAGGGCCACGCCATGGGTTTCAGCAGGCCCACATACTCGCGGGTCACGTATTGCAAGCCCTGGTCGGAGTGGTAAATCAGTGGCCGATGAGGCTGCGTACGGGCGGCCAGCGCCTGCTGCAGCGCGGCACGCTGGCCACGCAGCAGCAGGTCCGGGTGCATGCAGGCGCCTACGATTTTGTGCGAATACAGATCGGTCATCAGACTCAGGTAGCTCCAATCGCTTAGCACACGCACGTAGGTGATGTCGCTAACTCAAACCTGTTCGGCTTGGTGCACTGTCAGGTGTTCAATCAGGATTGGACGCCGAAATAAAGGCAAGCACGTCTGCGTGGTCACCACGCGCCGTTTGAGGCGGCGGATGAGTAGGCCGTGGCCAGCCAGCAGAGTGAACAGGTAGTCCCGGCCCCGCCTGGGCAAATACTGCTTGCGCGTGCCCAGGCGGGGCATGTCCGCACGAATGTCAGCGACCAGAGCCAGTACCAGGCCGTCGAGCAGGGCTTGGGCCGTGGGCCAGCGTTGATGGTCATAAAATGCGTTTCGAGTCTTGCCAAACAGCCCACAGAGCACCCCCACGCCTACGTGCGGGTACTTCCGGCGCATTATTTCGATGGCTTGGCACCAGCCTTTTTCGGATGTCAATCTTACAGGTTACCTCCGCCTGGTAGATGAGCATGTGTAGTGCTTCAATTTGCCACTGCGCCTGCTACAGCTGCGCAGCCAACGGGGCACTGGCATCGGCGGGCGGATCCGCCTCGGCCGTGAGTCGCCCCGACTCGCTGGCCCGGTACGCGGCCACCCACTGGCGCAAGGTCTTTTTCAGGGGCAACTCATATTTGAACAAGGCCTCGTCTTCTCTAATGCGCCCGTCGAGTAACTCCTGGGCAATGTGCTGCTTCTGGACAGCGGTGAATTGCTTGCGGCGCATCTGCGCGTATACGGCCGTGCCGTAGCACTGGAGCCACGCCAGCAGTGCCAAATGGCCCAGGCCGAATTGCTGCCGCACGGCCTGTTGCGACCAGCCCGACTCGACCAGCCGGACGGATTCTTGGCGAACAGAAATTGCATAATGGGAATTCCTGCTCCTGCGCGGAGCCTGCTTCGGTGTAAGCATACATCAACTGAGTAATGTATAGCTATTGCCGGACGAGACACTGTGATTTTGGCAGATTACTTTACTCCATGCGGCTTTGGAAGAAGCGGCGGGTTTCGTCGTCGGTGAAGTAGACGTAGCAGCCCTGAATGCCGCGGGTCATGAGGACTTTGTAGGTATTGCGCAGGTACTCAAGAGCCTCTTGCGGAGAGAGACGGTAGTTGTTGATGGCGGTATCGGAAGAACCAACTTTGTTGGCTACCCAGCCTCCTTCACTCTGGCGGTAGCGCAGGTCCGGGCCGACGATGACGCCCACATAGTCAAACTCGAAGCCCTGGGCCGTGTAGATGCAGCCAACCTGGTTGACGCCGCCGGGGTCGGTAGCCCAGAGGGAGGTTTTGGGGATGCCGGGCGCGAGGCGGCCGGCGTTGTCCTTGGCATTCCAGGGGCGGAAGTAGCTGAACTGGTCGGTTTCGATGATGACGTTGCTGACCAACCGGCCGTCGGGCAATGGGTCGGACCAGGGCCAGCAGAAGCCGGCGACGGTGCGGGCGGTGTGGCCCTGTTGGCGCCGCTGCTCGAGCATCTGCTCCATCAGGACGGGGGAATCCAGGATCTGGAAGTCGTAGCCTTGCTGCGGGTTCCAAAGGACGTTGGCGGTGCGCTGGATGCCCAGGGTGTTGTCGAGCCAGTTGATGAAGCCGGCGGAGCCGCTACAGCGGAACTGGGCTTCGAGCCTGAACTCGGCAATGGTAACGCCCTGGTCCTGGGCCGCCTGTTTGAGGGTGTCGTAGGAGCCGATTTCGCCGGGGCGGACGCGCTGGTGGTCGTCGATGAAAAAGACCGACACCTTGGCCACCTGCAGCAGCTCCTCGACCTGGGGCAGGGTGCTCTGGTGCTCGGGCTTAGTGAAGCGGGTGTTGCTTGAGCTGCGGATGCGGTGGGCCTCGTCGCAGATGACCACGTCGAGGGAGTTGGGGATGGCGCGGCCGTAGGCGTTGAAGTAGGTGAAGAAGCCGGTGCTACGGCGGCCGAACTGGTCGCGCAGGTTTTCGGTGAAGGCCTTTGAGCCAGTGGCGTAGTGGGCCTTGACTTCCTGGCGGAGCAGGTCGTGGAGCAGGTGAAGGGCAATAACGGACTTACCGGTACCGGGGCCGCCTTTGACCAGGACGGCTGTTTTGGTATCGTGCTGCTGAGCCTCCAGGACGGCCGTGCGGACCCGGTCGTAGACCAGGAGCTGGTCGTCGAGCAGGGTGTAGCGGCTTTTCTGGCGCATGATGTCGCCAACGTGCTCCAGCAGCTTCTTGCTGGGCTGGTAGCGGCCGGCGTCGATGCGCTGCAATACGGGCTGGCCGTTGCCGCCGGCGAGGTGTTGCTGCAGGTAGGCGCCCAGCTCAGCGGCCTGCTGCTGGCCGTAGATGGGACTCTCCTGGACTAGCTCGGTGAACTTGGGCTCGAGCAGGGCGTCGGTAGCGGTGAAAGTGTAGTTGTGCAGGTAGGCGCAGGCGTGCAGCTGGATGGGCTCTTCATCGGCGTTGAAGGCCGTGTGGACGTCGGCCAGGTACTGGCGGTACTGGCCCACCTGCGCCGAGGGGTGGAGCACGTCGGAGAGCTGACCACCTAGCCAGGTGACCACCTCCTGGGGGCCGGCAGAAGGCTGGACCTCGGACCACTGCTTGAGCTCAATGATGACGGCCTGGCGCTGCTGCTGGTCATCGTGGCCGCAGATGAGGCAGTCGAGCCGTTTGGAGGTTAGCGGGAGCTGGTACTCGAGCAGGACGCCGTGGTCGAGCAGGCCGGCCTGCTGGAATACCTGGCTGACGCTGCGCAGGGAGTTATGCCAGGAAGTAACTTCGTTGGGCTGGGGCTCGGTGCGGTAGTAGTCGAAAAAGGCGGATTTCAGCTGGCCCACAATTGCATTGTGGGCGGTGGCGGTGATGAAGTCGGTAGAGGAGCCGGCGTAGAGGCGCATTGTGGGAACATGGTAGTAGGGTGTCGTGCTGGCGCTGGGCCTCATCCCCGGCCCCCTCTCCAGGGAGAAAGGAGCAGCCTGATGATAGGTGGATTGTTTGCTTCTGGCTAAGGGCTGCCTTGGCTGTTCCCGCAGATCGAAGCAGTGGTTGCTTTCAACGAAGCGGTAGAGATGCTTCGGCAAGCTCAGCATGACGGGCTACCCTATCACTGCTGCATCCCGCCTTTGGCCCTACCCTACCTAGGCGGAGTTTTTGATGCGGTGGCGGAGGTAGGCGGCGGTTTCGGGGTCGGTGCAGTAGACGTAGCAGCCCTTCATGGCGCGGGTCATGAGGGTGCGGTAGGTGTTCTTGATGATGAGGTCGAGCTGGGCGCGGCCTTCGGGGGATTTAACCAATTGCTTTTTACCCTGGACGGTTTTGTCGGCGCTGGCGCGGGCCAGGGCGTTGGTGACGACTTCGCCGTCGCGCACGAGCAGGTCGGGGCCGATGATGACGCCGATGTAGTCGAGTTCGAGGCCCTGGCTGGTGTGGATGCAGCCGATTTCGGTGACCGAGTCGGGCTTCATCATCCAGAGGCCGCCGTCGTCGGTCAGGTTCCACTTGTGCTGAAAGGTGGGGCTCAGGTTGAAGTCGAAGGCTTTGGCGTCCTTCTTGCTGGCCCAATCCCAGCAGTAGCCGGCCACCATGCGGGCCCGGTTGCGCTCTTTATTCTTTTCGTAGATGAGCTGTTGCAGCTCGTCAGGGGTATCGACCACGCGGAAGTCGTAGTCGGTGGCGTCGAGGCTGGGGTTGGCGGTTTCGCGGATGTCGAGCACGTTGTCGAGCCAGGCCATGTAAGCGTCGGAGCCGTTGCAGCGGAACTGCGAGACTAAGTTGAGGACGTGAACTTCGGCGCCTTCCTTGTCGGCCCACTTGCGGATCTCCTCCTCGCTGCCCACGTCTTGGACGGCAATGCGCTGGTCTTCGTCGAGGAAGAACACGCTGAAGCGGCTGGAGCGGATGACTTCCAGGGGCTGGCTGATGCCAAGGTTGCTGAACAGACCGGACTTCTCGTTGAGGCGGTGGGCCTCATCGACGATGAGGGCGTCGAAGGTGTTTTCGGGTGTCTGGGTGAAGACGCCGGAGCCGACGAACAGGGAGTCGAACACGGTGCGGCGCATGGAGCCGGTGAGCTTGCTCTTGTACACAGCCCGGGGGGCCGAGTTCTTGCTCACGTACTTGGCCACGAGACCTTGCTTGGTGAGGTTCACCAGCAGGTTGATGGCCACCACGGTCTTGCCCGTGCCGGGGCCACCGTGGACGATGAGCACGTGCTTCTTCTCGTCGCGGGACTTGGCGGCCAGCTTGCGGGCCGTTTCGTAGACCACCTTCTGCTCGTCGAGGAGGATGAACTCCTGGTTGCCCTTCATCATGGAAGCGAGGGAATCGGCGAGCTGCTTGGAGGGGCGGATGCGGCCGCCGTCGATGCGGTACATGATGCCCGACTTGTCGCCGTGCTTGACATGCTGGCGGATGAACTCGCGCAGCTTCAGGGCGTCACTCTTGAGGAAGAGCGGGGCCTTGGCCACGTAGTCGGCGTAGTGGCCGCTGGTGAGCACGCCGTTGTCGGGGTGGTTGTGGAGGTAAGCGCAGGGTAGTAGCTGGATCCCGTCGGTATAGACCGTTTCGTTAAAGCCGTCGAGGTAGGCCGCGTAGGACCAGGCCTGGTAGGACGGGTGGTTAACTTCCTGCAGCCCTTTGCCCAGATAGGTGGAGACCACGCCGTCCTTGTCGGTGGCGGTGGATTCGGACCACTGCTTGAGCTCGATGATAATGGCCTTATCGGTGCCGTGCTCGTCCTGGCCGGTGAGTACGAAGTCAATACGCATGCCGGCGTGGGGCAACTGGTACTCGATGCTCACGCCGCTGTCGGCTGGAATCTGGGCGTCGCTGAGCACCTTGTCCATATACATCATGGAGTTGCGCCAGGAGTTGATTTCCGGTTGGCCGGTTTTGCGGCCCAGCTTCTTCAGAACCAAGTCCTGGATGATTTCTTCGACGTTGTTGGATAGAACGTCGTCGAGGAATTCGGACTTAGTTTTTTGGTATACGATCATATAACTGAGGAATTACTCAAAACTGAATTAATCATTGGCACCTTGTTGATGATCTGACTCTTTCTTGACCCTCTCGATAAATAGCACTTGGTGGTACAATTGTGAAAAGCCAAAAATATTTACAACAACATCTTTAATAACGCATAAAGAATAAAACAACATAAATAATATCAAGAAAGTAGCTATGTAATTTACTACAGAAAACAATAATAACGCCGTCTCTAGTGAAACATTTAAGTTAATAGTCAAAGAGAGCTTAATGAAAATTGCACATATCAATGTTAATGCATGCAATAATATGCTTAATCCAAAAAGCATACTCAGTGCTTGAAAGAAACTTATTTCCTCACCTTCCACATACTTAGTTGTCTTTAAGAGCAAATCTTTATTGCCGAAACCGATAAATATTGTATATCCGCCTAATAGAAATCCAAGCAAGCTTGGATATATTGACGTTGCAATATTTGCAATTTCAGCCAGATGGATTACGATATTAGTTTTGCTGAAAGCAAATCCAATATTGAGTACCAAGGCCAATATTAAGGGCCACCGCCCACCTTTGTACAGTTTGCTTTTAGGATATAGTTTCCACAGATTACCTAAACCTGTACCATGTTGTTTCTTAATTTTATTTAAATCAAGATTCTCCATTGCTATTACTAAATTCGTTGATCATGAAAGCTGCCACATCTCTTGCTTGATCTGCAGGTATTTCTGAAACAACTGTTTCTACCCTTTGGTGCTCATCAATATCGATCTTTTTTCTCCGTGCTCCTATTTGTGGTTTAACAGTAGCCGCGATTGACCCATTTCCAATTGCAAGTTTAAGAGCCTGTTCAATTAACTTACTCTTTTCAATATCAATACTACCTGTAGTGTCTGCTGTTGCAACAAGTTTCAATTTTCCAATACCTGCGTTTTTTAATTCGTCGTCAATCAATGAGTCGAAATTAAAGTCATTATTTGTATATGATATTTCTATTTCGAGTCTAGTTACTGCGGAAGCTTCCTTAAGTTCTTCGATATAATTCTTAGATGTTAATACTTCTACATCTACTGCCTGATTTGAACCCAGGAGTTTAGAAATTGCTTTCACAAAAAATGTTGCCACGAACTGTGGCGTCAAAGTATTACTGCCTCTAATCAGTGATAATCTGTGAATTGAGGGAATAAAGTAGAACACTGTATCACGCAGGCCTGGTGCTGCATTTTTAGGTGCAGCTAAAGTGGCTGCATCAGAATCTGGATTTTCAAGATCTATCCACTCTTGTCCCTCTACTGGAGTGAATCTTGATAGATATCCTACAATAACTTCTTTGTTGCCGAAAGTTGTTCTAAAACACCTTCTTATGATTATTCCTGTTGTAGAGTTTATTTTTACTTTAATTTTTTTGTTGTACAACGCCATTATCATATCCGCGTTTTCCTGAGTCGTGCTCTCTCTCGCATCTGGCTGGCGCAGTTTAATGTTTATGATATTGAATGAAGTGCGAACAGAAGAAGATCTTTTGGCCATTGAAGTAATTCGTTAATATTAAATTTTCACCACCTGGGTGGATTCTTCGCCGAACTGGCTGATGACGCGGACGGCGATTTGCTGGCCTTTGCGGGTGAGTTTGATGGCGCGGGACTGGAAGCCGTAGAGTTCGTCGAAGGCTTCTTCGTCTAGCTCGATGCGGAGGGTGTGCTCGGCGCGTTTCTTGGTGCTGAGCTTGGCGAGGTCGGAGATGCCGCGTTTCCACTTGCTGAACTCGTCCTGGTCGCCGCCGCAGAAGAAGACCTGCTGGACCACGAAGTTGGAGCCGTCGTAGTCGTCGTCGACCATCCAGTAGGCGATGTCGTTGATGTTGCGGGCTTTTACTTCGTCGCGGATGGGGTCATAGAGGTCCATGCCGCGGACTTCGACGCGGACTTCCTGGCCGGGCTGGGGCTTGGTGATTTCCTGGCCGGTGGCATCGATGAGGGCGATGTCGGGCTCGCCGATGGTGACGAAGGAGGCGGCTTTCTTGTCGTTTTTGATAAGGCCAGCCTGCATGAGGTCGTCGTGCATGCGGACGATGTCGACGCGGAAGGCACCCATGCTCGTGGACTGCTGGCCACCCTGAACGTCGGTATCGAACTGGAAGCCGAGGATGACGAGCCAGTCGGCATCACCGCGCATACGGCACTCTTTGATGGCACCGTTGAGGGCCTGACGGCTGACGGCGCCGAACTTGGGGCCGATGTGGAGGTAGGCCTTCTTCTCACCGCCTTCGGCCTCATAGAAGCCCTCGGCGTGGAGGTAGCCACTGGAGGCAATAGCCTCGACGCGGCGGAAGACGGCCCGCTCGGTGGCGTCGCCGTTCTTGATGCCGGCGGAGCGGAGGTGGTCGTAGATGCGCTCCTCGAAACGGTCCTCGGAATCCGTAGCGGCAGCAGCTGTATTGGCTGCGGCTGGCGCTATTGGATCTAGTCCTTGGAGAGTTTCGACTGTAAAGGGACCAGCTACACGAACCTTTGACTTATCAATTTCGGGCTGGTCGTAGAGAGTTTGCTCCTCAGCAGGCTCATCATTAGCAAGACTTCTCATAGTAATTCGAGAAATCTTCTTGTACACAAAGCCCTGACGTATATCACTTTCAGCTATTCGCTTGTAAGCTGGAAATACAGCTGTAATGAGCCGTGACTTAGCGATGTTAAGCGCAATACGAGAAGTATCTATTGTAATCCAGCGACGTCCCCACTGCTCAGCAACATAAGCCGAAGTGCCACTGCCACAAGTAGGATCCAGAACCAAATCCCCTGGATCGGTTGTCATCAGTATGCAACGCTGAATAACCTTAGTAGTAGTTTGAACTACATAATATTTCTCGTCACCGTACCCCCCAGTGCCGGTATCTGTCCAAACGTTAAGCAAGGGGACAGCAGGGAAATCATCTAAAAATCTAACATAACTGAGAGTGTTGCCTACAGCAACTAAACGCCTCTTCGATTCAAGCTTGGCTAACCCATTAGGACTAGTTGACCAATATCTTGCTCCTGGCGAGTAGCTTACGCCATTCATAACGTAAGGAAGTTTACCAAGAGAATATTCGTGACTTGAGGTCAGGTTATCCGCTCTAAACGCTCTGGCATATTCGGGTAGATCTTCTCCAGGTTTTAATTTACGCCGGGTGCCATCAGGCATTTCAATAGATCTGTACTGCTTCGCATAATCTCCTCCAAACTCTTTGGTTGAATATAAAGCACGTGCTTTTACAGTTGCTTTGTTTTTTGCGTACCAAATTATATAGTCTATAGAGGAGGATATGACGTCATCTGTTTGAGCCGCCGTTTTCTTTACTGCTATTTGTGTGAAGAAATTCTCACTACCAAAAACCTCATCCATCAGATTGCGCACTAAATGCACGTTCTCATCCGATATCTGCACAAAACATGATCCGCTCTCATTGAGCAATTCTTTGGCTAACAGAAGCCGTTCACGTAAATAAGTGAGGTAACTATGAATGCCTAACTCCCAAGTATCACGGAATGCCTTGATCTGCTCTGGCTCCCCACTAAGATTATCATCCTTACCATCTTTCACATCCAGGTTATTCAGCCGCATCTGCCAGTTGGAGCCATACTTGATGCCGTAAGGCGGATCGAAGTAGATACACTGCACGGTGCCGGCCATGCCTTCCCGCTCCAGCAGGGAAGCCATGACCAGCTCTGAGTCGCCCTGGATGAGACGGTTGGTCCAGCCATCGGGCGGGTGCTGATAGTACTCGCTTGTTTTGTTTAGTTCTTCACGGTCTAAGGCGTTGCCAAATAGGGCATTGAGGCTCATCTGGCCCGAGGCGGGCGCGGCAGTGCGGTAGAGCCCTTTAATGAGATTCTCAGGCACAATGTGCTCGTGGCGGTAGAGGGAGCGGATATCGATGGAGAGGCGCTCTTGGCGGCCGTCCTTGCCGTATTTGTTGAGCCAGAACAGCTCGGGGTCCTGGCCCCGGGTGGTGACGGGGTTGAGGGGCAGGTCGGTCTGCTGATTGGGCTGGACTTTAGCATTTCCCTTCTCGTAGCCGGCTTCCTCCTGGGAGGGAATGTGGGCGCGGGTATCGGAGTGGGTGGTGGAGCGGATGAATAGATTGTCGGACATGGTAGGGGGACCTCACCCCCCGGCCCCCTCTGCTTGGGGAGAGGGGGAGCCTGACGACTTGCGGCTTGGAGCCGCGACGTAGGCTGGGACGGGGGGATGGTGATAGTGAACTGAGAGGAATGGATTAGCTGACGGGTTGGGCGACGACGGGGACCGGGTTGGCCGCGTACTGGACTTCCAGGTCCTGGAGGAAGGCCTGGAGCTGGGGGCGGATGTTGCGGATGTCGTTGGCGATTTCGAGGAAGTGCCAGGGGTCGAGGCCGAGCTGGGGGGCGACGTTGTTGACGGCCGGGAGCCAGCGCTCGGTGACGTACCAGCGCTTGTCGGTTTTGGCTTCGGCCATGCCGCTGATTTCGAGCACGACGTTGACCCGCTGGCCGGTGGAGAGGCGGCAGCGCACGATGAAGTCGGGGAAGTAGCGGCGTTCCTTGGCCTGGCTGACGTAGGGGATGCTGAAGCCCATGAAGTCGTTTTTGACGTAGGCTTCGACCTCGGTCATCTCCTCCAGTCTTTCGAGCTCCTTGGCGGCAATGCCTTCCCACTCGCTGTCCATGACCACGTAGTTGACGTGACTTTTGGTGGTGGGGTACACTTCGCGGCTAGTGGCGCCGCGCACCCGGGAGGTGGTGCCCACCTTGTCGTTGTAGTGGGAGAAGACGGGGCGGATCTGATCGGTGGAGCGGGGCTCGGTCCAGATGCCGCGGCCGATGTGCTCGACGACAGCCTTGTCGTCATGGAAGAGGAGCATGCCGGGGAAGGCACCGCCGAGGCAGTTGACGCGGGTGCGAAGCCACTCCCCTACCGCCTGACGCACGGGGCCGAACCAGTAGGTGCGGGGCTGACCGTTGGAGTCGGCAAGCTTGCTGGCCAACAACTGACGGGCGTAGTGGTACTCGAGCTGCTGGAGGCGCACCTGCCGGACGTTGTCGAGGTTGAGCTCCTGCTCGGTTTCGGTGAAGGCCGACCCCATGCGGGTGCGGGTGGGCAGCTTGTGGCCCTCGATAGGGAAGGGCTCGACGGCCGAGAAGTCAACGCGCAGCACGTCGCCGCCGGTTTCGAGGCGGTAGCCCTCCACCATGGGGAAGAGAATCTCGAATTCGGCCCGGCGGTCGGGCAGCGCGTGCACCTGGGTAAGGGGCTTAGGCGGCTCAGGGGGCATGATGGCGCCTTTGCGGAAGAGCTTGAACGGCACGCCGATGATGTGGGCGTACTCGGGCGGGAACTTGTACTCGACGATGCGGCGCTTGTCCTTGGTGGGCTGGCCCTCCTTGTCGTAGCCGACGAGGTTGTAGGATTGACGACGCAGGGCGCGGCCGGCCACCTGTTCGCAGAGCAGCTGGGAGCCGAAGGCGCGCAGGCCCATGATGTGGGTGACAGTGTTGGCGTCCCAGCCCTCGGTGAGCATGCTCACGCTGACCACGCAGCGGACGTGGGAGCCCAGGGAGCCGGTTTTGCCGACCGTGTTGACCACCTCGCGCAGCAGGTCGCCGTCGGTGAGGTTTTCGACGGAGCGGCCGGGATGCATGATGCGGTAATCCTGCTTGAAGCGCTCAATCTCGGGGCCGAACACGCGCTTGAACTGCTCGTCGACTTGGTCGGAGTTGTCGAGGGCGCTGGAGTCGATGATGAGGGTAGGCGGCTTCTGGCGGGGCAGACGGGTGTGGCGGTCGAAGTTGGTGAGCAGCTCGAACTGGCCCGGCATGATGAGTGGCTCGCCGTCGGCCGTGGCCGTTTCGTAGCCGGCAATGTACTTGAACACCTCGGAGGAGACGTTGGTGTTATTGCAGACCAGGATAAGCACCGGGGGCGTGGAGAAGAGGCCGCCGAGGCGGTGGTATTCCTTCTCGTAGTGCTCGTAGAACTGGTGGAGGGCCGTCTTGACCAGGGTGGGCAGCTCGGGCTTGCCTTCCAGCTTCTGGGTGCGGGAGCCCCGCTTGGGCAGCTCGTGCTTGACGTGGGCGTAGATGTCGCGCAGCTTGGCTTCCTGCAGGTCCTGGGTGTCGTCGCCCTCGGGCAGGTAAGGAATCTTGACGAGGCCGCTCTCGATGGCCTCGATGAGGCCGAAGTCGGAGCAGACCCAGCCGAAAAGGCTGTAGGGTGTGTAGCCGGAGCCGCTCAGGTAGTAGGGCGTGGCGGAAAGGTCGTAGACCTGCTGGAGCTTGAAGCGGCGGCCGATTTCGACGAGGCCACGGTACCAGACGGCAGCCCGCTCGTTTTCCTGCTTGATGTCGGTGCCGTCCTCGGCCTTAACGGCTTTCTTGGCCTTGGGCAGATAGCAGTGGTGGGCCTCGTCGTTGAGCACGAGCAGGCGGCTGCCGGGGCGGAAGGAGCCCAGCAGGCGGCGGATCACCTGGCCGAAGTCTTCCTTGGCCTCCACCTTGAGGCCGGTGACGGGGTCCTTCTTGCCGTCGAAGGGGCTGCGCTTGTTGCCCTGGAGCTGCTTGGGCTCGAAGGCGTGGTAGTTGGTGAGGACGAGGCGGGCGTTGAGGCCAGCGAGGCGCTGATGCAGGTGGGGCGGCACGAGGCCGCGTTGGCGGTAGTAGTCCTTGGCGTCATTGGCCGTAGTGGCCTGGGTGTCGACGTAGAGCACCCCGAGCCGGTCGCGGATGGTGACGCCGGGGGTGACGAAGAGGAAGTAGTCGGCGAAGCGGGTGTCCTGGCGGTACTCCTGGCGGTTGAAGTAGTGGTAGAGCGTGAGCATGGCCATGACGACCGTCTTGCCGGTGCCGGTGGCCATTTTAAATGCCAGGCGGGGCAGGTTGAAGTCGGCACCGTCGCTGACCTGCCAGGCGGTGGCCAGCTCGGCGAGGATGCTGGTGCCGCGGTTCTCGGCGCGGGCGGGGGCTACCTCGTTGAGCCAGACGGCCGTTTCGAGGGCTTCGCGCTGGGCAAAGAACAGGCACTGGGTGACGAGGCGCTCCTTATTTTCGAACCAGAACAAAAGCAGCTCCTTGGTGACGCGGGTGGTGTTGGGGTAGCCGTCGGCACGCCACTGGCCGACCTCCTTGCGGAGGCGGTTGATGAGGTGGTCCTGGGTGGCAGGCAGGTCGGAGACGTCGTAGAGCTCCTTCTGCTTGCCGACTTTCTTGGGCAGCACCTGGGCGTCGGGGGTGTAGGGACGGCGGCCGGACTTGATGACGCTGTAGTCGAGGCTGCTGTCAGGCGCCATCTGGTAGGCTTTGCGGGGCTCGTCGTAAGGGTTGTTGAGGATGGGGTTATCGACGGGTGGGGTAGCAGAGGATTCGACGGACATAGGGAAGCATAGCGAAAAAGGGGTAGTAAGGTAGCAGATTGACACCTACTCGACAAGAATAGTCCGGGGTATACCATGTTGTTTTCAGTCCACAAATACAGTTAGTCTCTGATTATGTGCTGGTTTAGCTTAACTGCCGAAGGGTACGTGAGAATCGTGGACTTGTACTGTGTTGGCCAATGCGATAGATTGGCTGACTCACTGAAGATTGATGGCTCTCTAGCTAGTATGTATGGGTCCAGACAGCAAAGTCAGTGAAGAGGTGGCGTAACTCCTGCTACTACAGCCTGCTGACCGATCCTACAGGTGCGTAAAAATGATCGGAGGCTAAATCCCGTTACCTGCTGCGCCTGTTTGCGCTAGATTTGACGGCGTCGGACACAATTCGGCTCACGGGCTTGCGCGAAACCGTTCAGCTAAGGCCTAGTTGCAGCGTCCGCGCCGTCTTTTGCAGAGCTGGTGCCTGGCCCGGTACCGACCGACTTGAACTGGGTCCTAGAACTCGACGAGGGCTACTTCGGCCCACGGCCGGTGCGCAGCAAACGCGGGCGCGGCGCAAGTGCCAAACCCATCGTCTCTGGCTTGTGGAATCGCGGTGAGCAAGTCTACACCAAAATCGCCCCGGATTGCTCGAAAAAGACCTTGAAGCTAGCATCCTCCTCAAAATAGACGTTACCACGATGTTTCATGCCGACGGCTGGAGCGGCTATGACGGGCTCGTGAACGTGAGCTTTTACTGCTACTTTCGCGTCCGTCACCGCCAAGACAAATTCGTAGTGAGCACCTAAGTACATCAACAGCATGAAGTCCTGCTAGAGCTTGGCGAAAGCCCGCCTTCCGCCCTTCAAAGGGCTGCTGAAACATACGTTTTGCCAGCCTCTGAAGGAGGCTGCATTTCGCTTCCATCATTGCCCACTATATCGCTACAAACTCCTGCATCCATCATTTAGGCAACAGGCCGTAAAACCAGTTTGCTTGCTAAGTCCCTTGTATCTATACGATTCTTCACTCCCTAATTGCGTTTGCTTTGCTTGCCTACCTAACAAGCACAGTATTACTTGTAAGAACGATCAAGTAATTGGCCCGGTACAAACAAAGTATACCACTATCTTTTCCCTATGCAGTATCAAGTCAATGACCCTTCGCTGGAATCGCAATGGCGATCTTTAATCTTATTTGGAAAGAACTCCGCTACTTACAAATTCGCGTTTGCTAAAACCCTGCTGGAACTGGCCGAACGCGAAACTTCAGCAGTTACTCTTTCGGATCTTGCGCAGCCCTTTGCACGACACCTGATTGAGCACCTTCAGCAGCACGACAAGCAAGGCAGCGCCGCTACCAGCAAATTTCTCACCGCCTGCCGACAGCATATAGCTGGGGAAGTTTCTCAGGAGCAACTTTTACAGCAAACAGAGCAGCTAGGCTTCGTCAATGTGTTAGACGCCTTTCAAGTCGTTAACGGGGGCATCATTCCGCATCCTTTTTATGAGCAGCACCGCGTGCACGGCAAGCTGCAACTGACACTTACCGATCACTTCCTGCGCCTGAAAGAATCGTTTCACTTCCAAATCCTGCCTCAAGAAGCTGAAGCTCGCTGGCGACTAGTTGAGACAGCCTGGAATCTGAAGATTAATCCCAACCTGCTTGAGGTGCAGTATGATGAAGCAGCCAGCATGTTTTTTATCGAGCGCGATTTGATGCGCCGGGTGGACATTACCTCCGTGCGAGATGCGTTGAATGGTTACCAGAAGGGCAAGTGTTTCTACAGCTTCCAAGACATTAGCATTGTTGCAGGCTCAGCGCAACTGTGTACCGTAGACCATTTCCTGCCTCACCTCAATAAGCAGGCTCACTTGCCGGCCAATATCAACGGCGTGTGGAATCTAGTGCTAGCCGACCGGACTACTAACGGGCACAAAAGTGCTCGAGTGCCAGCACTAAAATACCTACAGCGGCTCTACCAGCGCAACGAATTTTTTATTGAGAGCAAACACCCCCTAGCAGAGACAATCATCAACCAAACAGGCGCTACGCGCGAGAAACGACGCCACTTTCTACAGCGCCACTACCAGCTGGCGCTGGATTATTCCATTCACCAGTGGCAACCCATCGTGGAACTCCCGGGTAGCTTTTAGCTTATGAGCATTTTTCTGCAACTGCCCCCTACTCGCATTCTGTATCAAGACGAGCTATTTTTCATTATTCGGGACGGCTTTCCCGTCTCGCCCGGGCATTTGCTCATCATCTCCAACGCCGTGCGCGCGGATTACTTTGCCTTAACGCAGGAAGAGCAGCAGCATTTACCACTGGTTCTTGCTAAAGCTAAGCAGTTTGTTGAGCAGGATTTTCAGCCCGACGGCTATAACCTAGGCATGAACTGCGGACCAGCCGCGGGGCAAACTGTGCCGCACTTTCATTGTCATTTGATCCCGCGCTACGCAGGGGATATGACCGATCCGCGCGGCGGAGTACGTCACTGCATTGCGGGGAAAGGCTATTATTAACTTGCCTATTTGCGCATGCTATTTCTTTGCCTGGCGCCAAGGAATTCCCCCTCATTCTCCTAGACCGAACTGCTCGGCCGCCAGACCGCAACACACGCATATACTGCAGCCGGCAGACAATACCTTGCTTTACTTATTGGTGGCACCAGGCTACCAGATCAGTCTTTAGTTGCAGATATAGCGGATTCATGAACGGTGTACGTGATAGCCGCAGTGATTGAACCAGGCCCTGGCATCGTCGCTGCTGATCCAGTCGATGGCGTCCTGCACGGCTTCTTTCAGGGCTTGCCAGCTGCGGGCCTGGGCTTGTCGCAACCGGGTTTTGAGCTTACTCCAGGCTTGCTCAACGGGCGTAAAGTCGGGCGAATAGGGCGGCAGAAACAACAGCTCGACGCCCCGTTTGCCCAACCACTCCCGCAGCCCCGTCAGATGATGGACGCGCAGGTTATCGAGCACGAGCACATCCCCGCGGCGCAACTGCGGGGTCAGGATGCGGACGATATAGAAGGCAAAACTGCGGTGGTTGAGTGCCCCTTCCAGCAGTTGTACCCCGTGGAGCCCCCGCACGGACAGGGCACCGATCAAGGTCAGCGAGCGGCCCCGGCGCAGCGGTACGGCCCCACCGACGCGCCGACCACCCCGGGCCCGGCCATAGCGACGGGTGTAGTCTAGGCGCAGGCCCGTCTCATCCAAAAAATGAAAGCGGTGCACGTCGGCACGCGCTGCCACCAGTTCCACATGCTGCCCGCGCAGCGCATGCACTCGCTCACTCTCCCGCTCCGTGGCGTGCAGACTTTTTTTTGCGCCGCAGCCCGTGCTCGTCGAGCACGCGCCAGAGCACGGGCAAACACACCGGCCGGCCACCGGCCGCCACCCAGGCCGTGCGCAACTCGGCCAGCGTCAGGTCGGGCTCCTGTTCGATCCGCGCCACGAGCCAGGCCTGTGCCACCGCGTCCAGGTAGCGCGTGCGCCCGCCCCGGCCTGGCAGCGCGGCCACGGTGCCGGTCTGTCGTTGGCGACGCACGAGCTTGCCCACAAAAGCCACGCTCACGCAAAAACGGGCGGCTACCTGCACCTGCCGGGCACCTGGCAGCGCACACGCCTGCGCAATGCGCTGGCGCAAATCCAAGGAATAGGCTTGCATACCAGTTGCTTACGAAAGGGCCGCAAAACCAGCTACACCGTTCACTAATCCGCTATATAATCCGCCTTGCGTGCCATAACGGCCAGCTATACTCGCCGAGCACTGTTGGCTTTCATCATCCGCTAAACCTTTCCCACAAGCCCAGCCCGTTACGAGTGGTTTCCGCCGCAGAAAGGGCCCGTGACAAAGCAAAAACCTCGTTGCCCATCGTTGCGGAAGCGTCAATTCCAGTCTCCGTCCCTCTGCCATATTGGAAGAATTCTGTTCTTTGCTTCCTCATATCAGCCTCCTCCGCACTAGCGCCGGGAGTAGCGAACATGCGCTATAACCTGAGCCACCGTATTCATGAAACACCACGAAGTTGTTGCTGCCATTATTGTTGATGGCCCCCAGATCCTATGCCTGCAGCGTGGGCCCAGCAAATACGAGTACATCGCCTACAAATATGAGTTTCCAGGCGGTAAGGTAGAAGCTGGCGAGACCCAGCAGCAAGCCTTGGTTCGAGAGATCAAAGAAGAGCTAGAGCTCGACATTCAAGTAGGCGAGCACTTCATGACGGTTGAGCACGAATACGCCGACTTCAAAATCACCATGCACGCCTTCCTCTGCCAAGCAGGCAAGGCTCAGCTCACGTTGCATGAACACGTTGCTTATCAGTGGCTGCCCGCTCCCCAATTGCCTACGCTAGATTGGGCGGCAGCTGACATCCCTTTCGTAGCTAAGCTAGTTGCCCAATAAGTCGTTACAATGCTCGCTACGTTCGCTACTGACTTATCGGCTAGTCTTTACAAAGGATTTATTGATGCTACTGCCCCCGCCCTTGATGCGCTCCTTCCTCAACTGCTCGTCAACGACAAAGCGCAGGGCAAGACTGTACTTAGTGCCCTTGAGCTAGAGTTGCACCAATGCGAGGAATTTTGGTTCTCCGTTGCCTTCGCTACTTCTAGTGGGGTCATTACCCTTTTAAATACGCTACAGGTGCTGCGTCAAAAGGGCGTAAGGGGCCGCATTTTGGTTTCCCAATACAATGATTTCACCCAACCGGAAGCGCTGCGCAAGCTCTTGCAATTTGAGAATATCACTCTCAAAATAGCTACCACCGGGTCATTTCACGCTAAGGGATATCTGTTCAAAAAGCCTGTAGGCTACACCTTGTTCATTGGCAGTAGCAATTTAACTTCCAGTGCCCTGCAGCTTAACAAGGAGTGGAATTTACAGGTATCGGCTACGGCCGACAGCCACTTGATGCTGGACGTGCTTAGCACCTTTGAGCAAGCATTCGATGAGGCTACTGCTGTTGACGATGCTTTCATTGCCAGGTATGAGCAGACTTACCGCGCCCAAGCCAGCCTGCGAGGAAAACTGAATCAAAAACTGGCCGCCCTTAGCGATCAGACGATAGTGCCTAATACCATGCAACGGGAGGCTTTGGCTAACCTGGCCGCTTTGCGCACTGCCCACAAGAACAAAGCCCTACTGATTTCGGCAACTGGCACGGGTAAAACCTACTTGTCCGCCTTTGATGTGCAGCAGGTTAACCCGACCAAGTTTCTGTTCATCGTTCATCGCGCAACGATTGCCAAGGCCGCCATGAAGACCTTCCAGCAGGTTTTTGGCACCAGTCGCACAATGGGTCTCTACTCAGGCGCCACACGAGAGCTTGCCGCTGATTTTCTGTTCTGCACCGTTCAAACCATGGCCTTGCCGCAACACTTGTCGGCCTTTGGCGCAGAGCATTTTGATTATATCGTCATCGACGAAACCCACCGCTCCGGTGCAGCCAGCTACCAGACGATCCTCGACCATTTCAAGCCTAGATTCCTGCTGGGAATGACGGCCACCCCAGAGCGAACTGATGGCTTTGACATCTTCCAGCAGTTCGATTACAACATTGCTTACGAAATCCGGCTGCAGCGCGCATTAGAAGAGCAAATGCTTTGCCCATTCCACTATTTTGGGGTGACTGACGTGAGCGTTGACAATAAACTGATTGACGAAGATGCCGCCTTTTCACTGCTGGTTGCGGAAGAACGCGTCAATCATATTCTAGAAAGAGCCGCCTTTCATGGCAGTGACTCGGGCTGCATCCGAGGCTTAATTTTTTGCCGAACTGTGGACGAGTGCCATGCCCTTTCGGAGGCTTTTAATATGCGGGGCCGGCGCACGTTGGTCTTAAGTGGTGCCAGCAGTGAGGCTGATCGAGCGAGTGCCATTGCCCGGCTCGAAAGTGAGGACACAGCAGTTAAGCTAGACTACCTTTTCACCGTCGACATCTTAAACGAAGGCATTGACATCCCTGGCCTCAACCAAATCATCATGCTGCGGCCTACTCAATCAGCCATTGTTTTCGTGCAGCAACTGGGGCGGGGTCTGCGCAAAGCCCCTGGCAAGCAATACCTCACCGTGCTTGATTTCATTGGCAACTATCGCAATAACTACCTAGTGCCCATCGCCCTATTTGGCGATACGTCCTATAACCGTGATACGCTGCGCAAACTAATGGCAGCCGGCAGCAGCATGGTCCCTGGCGAGTCAACTGTTAATTTCGATGCCATTGCCAAGCAGAAAATCTACGACGCCATTGACTCGGCGAGCATAAATGGCCGCCGGGACCTGATCAAGGAGTACAACTTGCTTAAGTTCCGATTGGGTCATCCGCCCATGATGATGGACTTCTTCACCCAAGGCGCGCGCAATGCTTTCCAATACGTCCAACATTTTGGCTCTTATTTCAACTGTGCCGTTTTGCAGGAAACGTCGCTGCAGGGCTCGCTCTC
Organism: Hymenobacter canadensis; assembly: GCF_027359925.1. Lineage (NCBI taxonomy): Bacteria > Pseudomonadati > Bacteroidota > Cytophagia > Cytophagales > Hymenobacteraceae > Hymenobacter > Hymenobacter canadensis. Next base: position 38,843 of record NZ_CP114769.1, read on the forward strand.
CGCTTCCGCCAGCAAGCTCTTGGAGTTGATTTCCGAAAATGTGGCCAACACCAAACGAATTGAGGAAGTCATTATCTTGGAGTTATTGCTGCATCAGCAATCCGTCTCGTTCGAGCAAGTACAAACGTACGTGTCACAACATTGTAGCCCAGCTGTAAGCACGGCAACGTTGGCCTCATGCGTAAGTAATCTGAACTTTACTTTTCGCCGAAGGCCTGAGGCGGTGGTGACTGAACAAACCGGTTTGCTCCGACTGGCACCAGCCTTTTTGACACTGCTAGACAACCCGGTTTTTAAGACTTTTCTCGAGGATGCGCTGCAGTTTGCGCGTGCTCGGTACGCCCAATACTGCGCGCAATCCACCTTTGTCAAAGGCTTCTTCCTCTACCAGAAATACTCTCGTCGCGACGTATGCCGTATTTTAAACTGGGACAAAGACGAAAGCGCGACTGTATATGGCTATAAAGTTAAGGACGGGGCCTGTCCCCTCTTCGTAAATTACCACAAAGCCGAAGACATTGCTCAGAGTACTAACTATGAGGACAGCTTTCTTAACAATCACGAGTTCAAATGGATGTCTAAGTCCAACCGGCGCAAAACCAGCGCGGACGTTAAGGCTATCCTGGAGTCTGGGCACCATTTGAGGCTCCCTCTCTTCATTAAAAAGCACAACGGGGAAGGAGATGACCACTACTACATGGGGGACGTTGCTCCGCAGCCTAATACGGCCGAAGAGGATACTATTTCCACTGATACAGGAGAGTTAAAGCCCGTTGTTAAGATCCGCTTTACCATGCAATACCCAGTGGAGCAAAGCATTTTCACTTATTTAACTGCTCCGCAAGCGGATAGCTAAGCGCAATGGGTTACCCTCACCTTTGGGGCTGTACAAAGCAGGGCGTCATTCACCAGGCCTACTTGTTGGCCTCTACCCGTTAGTTCAGCGCCTTAATTCGCCATAGGTTGGTCTTGACTCCTTAGGGCCGAGCGGACTACCGGCCAAGGCTTGCTCAGCATAAACCCTAAGAACCAGCTGGTCTGGTGTCAGCTGACCCGTGTCCCGCTGGTGGGCGAGACTATTGAGCTTCATTTTCTCTGGGCTATAATCGGGCGGGACTTCTACTTTGTGAAGTGTATCACCTCGGAATACTTGGAAGAAAAAATCACCCTCTATCTACACCTGGCGGCCGGCCAATATGATCCTTACTTCCAGCTATTGCTGGCACGGTTCCGATTCGACATCCAGCTAGCTGCCCCATTCTCTGGAGCGGCAGCTGGATCAAGAGCAGCTGCGAGCTTGGCTGCAAACTGCTGATGAGGTTGCCAAAGCGTCTCCACCGGTTCCAGAGCTCCTAGCCTGGCAGTCCTACAAGCCAGAATTAGCAGCAGTGTGTGTAGCAGTCTGATGACTGCTATACACACTGCCAGTCGACCCGGTATCCACTCGAACTTTCACAGGTTGCTGCACGAGAGTAACTGTTGGCAGGGGGCCGCTGCGTCCAGGGTACAAGTCCCAACCAGCACTCAGGTTATGGGTGTCAGAGATATGAACGACAAACACTTCGCTCCTTCCATTTCTCAGTTGGCGTAGTCTAGCGCAGTTTAAAAATGATGAACAGCAGATGTGGATATGCCCTATCTATCATTCCTGGATCATCACGCTTGCTGTGATCATCTCACTCCCTACCCACCCTTGTGTTATCGCACGTACCACCAGCCCCACTAACGTCTTCGCGCCTGCTTTTTGCAATAAAGCGCGGCGGTGACTCTCCACAGTTCTAACGCTAAGGCAGAGGTGAGAGGCAATCTCAAGGTTACACATATCCGCTACAACCAAACGCAGTATTTCTATCTCCCGCTGGGTAAACGGGGTTGGCGGTGGCAAAAGTCTGGGGGGTCTACTCTCAGTACCTATTTTAGGGTAAGTGTCCTGAAGTAGCTTTTTGACAACTTCTCGGACAGTAGCCGGGGGCGAGGTATACGACAGCCAAGCTCCTATTCCAGCTTGGTGCAGCTGTTGACTCAAAGTAGCCGATACATGTGGCCCACACAAGGCCAAGACTGGCAAGGACTGATGCGTTTGCCTAAGCTGAGTTAGCGATACAAATGCTTCCCTTGCCTTAATACAATCCAGGATAAGGAGCGCGTGTGGGTGCTGTTGAACCAGTAAAGGAAGCTGACTGCTATCGGCCGTAACCCGCATGGAATAGCTAGGCCACGTTTCCCGAATAGTAGTTATCAACCCTGTGCGGAATAAAGAAGGGGGAGCCGCGACCAGTATCGCTCGGTTACCTAACATAGGGTACATAGCCACAGGGAAAGTAAGTACGCACAAAGGGTTACAAAGCAACTTCTAAGCAGGAGTTGCTACGGGGGCAATAGGGTAGAATAGGGCAAGAAAGCGCGACGCTAAATAAGCTGGCGGGCAAATCAGTGAATACAATATAACTAATATATGTTTAATTATTAATATACATGCATATTATTTTCTGGGGGTTGTCGCTGCTCTGTCATGGTAAGTGGAGTTTACCATATGCTTTATAAGCCCTTATTCCCTATATCAACCACGGCAGAGGTCTTTATGGCCGTACAATCGGTAAGCAAATAATCATTGCTGCCCCCCTGCTCTCAAGCTCTATTGGGCAAGATTGCGGTTCTTGGGGCTAGTAATTCTGTCTTAGTCCAAGGCCACTCTCTGTTCAGCTGAACCGCCTTGTCGGGAGCATAGGTCATCGTCTGCTTGAAGCCGGTGAGGTAGGCTTGTCCCCTTGAAACTCCCGGTCGGCCCAGGTTTCGCCGGTCCACTGGTAGACGCCTTCGAATAACTTCTGGTACACCTGCTTGAGATGGGCGTGGTCGTAACGCCCGCCAGGAATGCCGCCCTGCGGGTTGAGCCGCTGCAAGCGCAGCAGCGAGGAGTTAATTTCGGCCTGGGTTAACTGCTGGGGGTCGGTATTACCCAGCCTGTTGAGCCACACCCAATCCTGCGTCGCTGAATCGGTCGCTGGCTACCAGCAGCGCGCGGGGTTAGCCTTGGAGGTAGCGGACCCAGCTGCCGGCTTATAGCGGGCCAGCAGCTGCAGCTCGTCGGAGAGCACAATGGCCTTCTCAATGCTGATCTCGCCGTCCACGTGCTGCTGCATGATGGCGAGGGCTTCCGGGCTGGGTGCGGGCCCGTTGCTCATCAGGATGGCGATGGAGTTGTTGGCGTGCCGCTCCCGCTCCTGACGGGCAGCCAGCTGCTCAGGGTCAAAGCCGGCGGGGGGGCGTGAAAAAGCACTTCAGCATGAGTCTGAGGTTTAGATGCTAGGGCACATACTTAACAGCAAAAACGGCCTAAACGTCGATTTTTAGAGGATTTCGAGGCTAATGCACCTCATTCTTTATCCCTCCTGCTAGGGTGTTTACATGCAGGGCCAAAGTTTCATTTACCTGCTGGCTGACCCGCCGGTAGTTCTCCTGCACCACCTCCGAGAGCGTGGCAGCGCTGTCCTCCTCACTGGTGCCAAACGTGGCCACGGGATGCAGCGGAAACCGCTCCTGCGTAGCGTCGGCCCGGGAGATGACGCCCTGGAAGAAGGTGCGCTCAGTTTCCACCGTCTGGCCGATAAACTCGCCCTGCTGCAAGCCGATGGCGTCCTGCACCCGCACCAGGCTGCGTTCTTGGTAGCTGGTGCTCAGGTTCGAGCTGTGGCTGCCGTGGCCTCCTCCCCCGCCCTGGCTCTTGCCGGTGCTGGTGCTGTGCATCTGCTTATCTTCCCGGCCCACAAGCTCGGAGATGAACTTCGCGGTATCGAGCGAGTTGACTTTGCCGAAAAACTGGTTGTTGAGGTTGCTCACCATAACCTTCATCTTTTCAGGGCCATAGGCATCAGTCATTTGAGCCAAATCCTGGGTCATGTAGATGGTGGCCACCTTGTTGCTGCGGGCCGTGGCCGGCAGCAGCTCCAGCCCCGGCACGTAGACCGTGGCGGCCTCGTCGAGCAGCACGTAGCTGCGGTGCTTGTGCTGCTGGTTCATCAGCTTAATGGCCACCGTGATGATGCAGCTGACCACCGGTGAGAAGGTTTCCTTCAGCGTGGGGTCGTTGCCGATGCAGAGGAGCGCCGGCTGCTTCGGGTCATTCAGATTCAGCGAAAACCCCTCCCCTTTCGCCTCGTCGGGCGTGAGCACCCACACGATTTCCGGGGAGTTGATGCGGTTGAGAATCACTTGCAGCGTGCCTACGACGGCCGCGACCTGCTTCTCAGCCCGCTGCTCGACAGCCGTCACGATGCTGCGCACCATGCCGGCGCACTCCGGGTCGGTTTCTAGCATCGAGAGCACGTGCTTGAAGTCCTTGTGGACGGCCGTGGCCACCACGTGGGGAATGGTGCAGTAGCGGGGAAAATGCTTTTTGTAAAACCAGATGATGCCCGTCAGGTAGGCCACGGCGCTGATATCAAAGAACTCCATCTTGCGGATGCTAGCCGGGTTGAGGTTGTTGATGATGGCCCGCGAGTATTCCTCGGCAAACGCCACCACCGGCATGCCCTCGGCCCGCAGCGGGTTTACCCGCTCGCTCCGGGTCAGGTCGCGGAAGTTGATGACGTGCAGCACCACCGCCGGCTCGGGCTCCCCGCTCGGCAACAACCGCGGCGGAGCCTGCCGGCGTCCGGCCAGCTCCAAGGCCTTCTGGGCGGTTTCGGCCAGCACTGGAAATTTAAAGTCGTAGATAAGCCCGGCAAAGTTCTTGGCCGCCAGCTGCTCAATGAGGGGCTCTCCAATAGAGTAGGTCTTGCCCGCCCCGGCGCCGCCCAGCACCAGCACGCCGCGGTAGGGATTGGGTACGTTCACCCAACCGCCCCCTTCCGTGGGCAGGTTGAACCCGTCCGGCGTCTCCAGCTTTTTACGCTCCACGCTCAGCCCAAACTCTGGGCTCTTTATAGCGGCCCGCAGCAGCCCCACCACAAAGCCGCTGGCCAGTGCTACCGTCGCCGCAGTAGGATACGCCACCCGGATAAAGTCCGGATTGTACATGGCCATTGTCAGCAATACGTAGGCACTGAGCAGAAACAGCCCTGCGCAGCTGGCCACGACGATGCGCCCGGCCCGGGGCTGCAGGGGCTTGCGCCGGACCCGTCCAGGTTTTCTTTCCGGTGCCGGCAGCACGAACACCAGCACCCCGGCCGCGAGCAGCACTAGCCCCCGCAGAAAGAGGCCGACCACGTCGTAGAGTCGGCCAGCTTTGACTAGCAGCTTGCCTTTGAACCCCTGCTCGGCGGTGGCCACGCTCAGTGCAGTAGCCCCTCCCCTGCTCTCCACCCGGTTGCCGGCCCGGCTCGTGGCCGTGGCCAGCTCAGCGGCCGGCTTGCCTACCACCGGTGCCGCCTGCCGCTGCAGCCGCGTGCGGCGGGCTTCGGCTCGCTGCTGGTTAATGATGGCCATTCGGGCCGCCAGGCGTTGACCGGGCGTCAGGCGGGGGGTCTGTACAGCCTTGTGCTGGGCAGCCCGAGCCGCCGCCAGCTCCACCGGGTGCTGCAGCACGTACCATTCGCCAGCTAGCAAGGCCAGCAGCAGCAGGCCGATGAGCAAGCCAATGGATTGAGACTGGGCCGCCGGCCGAGGGGGTAAACTGGTCATAGGGGATGAGATAAGGGAATTGGGGGGCGGGCGGGCTTACATCTCGATGTCCAGTTCCGCGCCGCGCCGCTTGGGTTTTTCAGCGACGTGCTCGGTGCGCTCGTCCTGAGCATTCTGGACTCGGCGTACCAGGCTTTGCACTGCATGCAGGGCAGTAGCGACCTGGCGCTGCGGAGCAACAGCTTGCTCCCTCCCCGTGCTCAGCAGCTGCAGGCCATTGTCGATAGGGCGGCCGTCGCGGGCGCGCTCCTCGACTCGGGCCAGCATCCGGTAAAAGGTCTTGTCAAACTCCCGGGCCACGGCAATGCGTTGCACCTTCTCCGGCGCCAGGCGCTGCTCATGGGGCACCAGCAGGTTGATGCGCGCCACGCGTTCGGCAATCTTTTCCAGCCGGCCGGCGTCGTGGGTGGTATCCCGCTGCCGGGTACTCTTGGGTCGTAGCTTTTCATGCTCCTGGGCCACGTAGCCAAACTGCCGCTCGAACTGCCGGCCGGCCGCGGCCTGCCAGTGCATCAAGTCAAACCGCTGGCGGCGCCCGCCGGGGTTGAGGGTTATCTTCTGCTCCACGTCGCGGGCGCTGACGATGACGTGCACGTGGGCCTGCAAACCGACTCGCTTCTCTCCGGCTTTGGCCGTGCCGGCCAGGACTTCGGGGTCCGTGCCCCGGTGGGTACGGTCCTGGTGCAGTACGGCACCCCACACGATGTCCTGGCGGCCCAGCTGCCGGCCGCCGGACAGAGTAAAGTTCTGCGCGTACTGCTGCATCACTGCCCGGGTATAGGCCTTGAGCTTTTCGGGTTCGCTGCCGATGTGGGCCAGCTCCTGCTCGCTCGGGCTCAGCACCAGGGAGTAGAATTTGGCCTCGCTGGCCCGCAGTCCTTTAACGTTCGTGTCGATGGCCTGCCGTACTTGTGCGGCGCTCAACTCGTCCGTGGCGGCGCTGAAAAACGTGGCTTCCTGCCCCTCCCCTACCGCTTCGTGCTGCAGATACTGAAGCGTCTGCGCACTGCTGCCAGTGTTGGTGTAAGCCGCTTTACCGTGTATTTTGGGATTGATTAGTTTAACGTACATCCGAAAGTAAACGGTTATTTCACGTGCGTATCATAGGCAATTTGCTTTCTATTTCCCCTGCCCTACTGGTCATCCATCTAGCTTGTTGCGCTTACCTGGCCCCGCTTTTTGGGCCGCTTCCAAGGCTTCTTTTATCTGCTTTTCCACTGCTTCCTCGTTGCGCTGCCGTAGCTGCTGCAGGGCCCGTTGCTGCCGTTGCAGCTGCGCCTCGCTGAGCGTTTCCAGCTGCGCATTCAGGTTGCCCACCAGGATTTCATTCAGGCGTAACACCCGCTCCAGCGTGATGCGGGTGCGCAGCATCTCCTCCAGCATGGCCGTGAGCAGCGTGCGCTCCTGCTCCTGCATAAACCCGAATACCCGGTCTCCAAGCTTCTTTATCTGCTGCATGATAAGCTGCCCCTCGCGGGCCTCCGTCTCGCGCGGATCCAGACCCCGGGTGGCAAAATATTCCACCGCCGCGCTGGCGTACACCCCCAGGCTGGCGCCGACTTCCGCCGCGGCCGCCTCGGCTTTCCGGTGGGCATTGTTGTCCAGGGTAACCCGCTTGCGTAGCTCCGTGCTCATCGTGTTGTTTCTAATTTAGCAGCCTTATGGGCCATTTTTCATGCTTTAAATCAGGCACTTACCTGGACATGGCCCACAAATCAGCTCTGCTGATGCATAAACCACTTGAGACTAAGGCGTTAGCCATAGGATAGGGTTGTTCTTCTTGCTGAGACTATTATATGATTAGCAAAAAGTTAGTTAAAAGCTAGTACGAGGTCTATGCGGATAGTGTTTGTCCGTTCCGCTATCTGGACTGATTTGCTTTGTTTACCTCAGTAGCATGCAAGGGCAGCGAATTTCTCTCCTAGTCTATGGCACCCGTATTTCCCAATGGATTTGCCCGGGCTCAACTGCCCTTTACCGGTAGAATTCCAGCAGACTTACCAACAGCCCAGTAAACACAAGGAATGCCTACAGTTATACAGTTCTACATTTCTATTTTTCTGTTATCGATAGTAGATCCGCGCGGTCATGCCAGTGGGCACCAGCTTTCCCTCATCTGTTATTCTATATTTCTGTTATTTCATAATTCTGTTTTTTACCACTTCTATTATTCTACAGCTCTAGCATCCTATAGCTCTACTTTTCTGCGTTTGAGTTAAAGCAATACTCACCTTAATCGATTTTTCTGTTGTCCTGCAATTCTGTTGATCTGCATCTCTATTACTCCTGGGAAAGCAAGCATCTCCGTTCTGCAGAAGTGAAAATTAACAGAACCGCATTTATACAAGTTTACAATTCTGCTTTTCTGTTGTTATACAAATATGTTTAACAACAGATATGTTTGAATACAGATTAACAGATTTACTATTCTATTTTGCCACTGAAACACAGATCTGTTTTTCAGCAAAAAAATTATTCTGTTGCTTTGCGGTTCTGTTTTTCTATTACATTTGACCTGTCGTTACGCGGGCCGCGTGAACGGCGCCTTCCGCCCACAACTTCAACCCCGTTCCGACCATGTCTAAGGTTATCAGCTTTGCCACCCAAAAGGGGGGCTCCGGCAAATCCACGCTGGCCCTCGTGCTCGCCGCCCCGCTGGCGACCGAGTACGGCCTGCGCATCGCCGTACTCGACTGCGACTACCAGCAGAGCATCGTCAAGACCCGTGAGCAGGTGGACGCGGCCAACTTTGCCAAGCTGCGTGAAGCCAACCCTGATGCCCAGTACCCTTACGACGTATACCCCTGGCAGCTGAATCGGATTTTCGACTTCATCGATAACCCCGAGCACAACTACGACCTCATCATCATCGACGTGCCGGGCCGCGCCGATGGCGACGACGTGTTCAACGCCCTAACGGCCTGCGACGCGGTGATTGTGCCCCTGGTATCGGACTACCTGGACCGGGCCTCCACGGCCGAGTTCATGACCATCCTGGAAGCCATCAAGAAAGCAGCCGATAATGCCCAGATTGACTTTCAGTACTACGGCCTGCCCACTAAGCGGGTAGCGGGGCAGCGAGAGGAGAAAGAGATGGACGACTACATCGACGGGCTGGGCCTCTCGCGCTTCAACTCCTCCCTGGGCCACCGCAAAGCCTACACCCGGGCCTCGACCCTATACAGCCTGCTTAACCCAGCCTGGGCGCGCTACGCCGGCGGCACCAAGGACACCAGCGACGAGATCCGCCGCGTCTGTGAGGAGCTCATCGAGCGCCTGGGCCTACCTGACCGCCGCACCACGGCCGCCGCTTCCGTATCCACCGCTTCAACCTCCGCGAAATAATGGGCTTCGAGAAACCACAAATCACGCCGCGCCGCCGCATTGAAGTGCCCGAAGAAGCCCGCCAGCAGGCCCGGGCCGGAATGGGAGGGGAGGCTACCCGCACGGCCACGGCGCCACCCGCCCCAGTAGAGCCCATCGCGCCGCCGGCCGCAGCAGCAGCTCCTGCGTCTGTAGCTCCGGCACCCACCCCGGTAGAAGCCCCGGCTACAGGCACAGCTACCCCGTTCACTCCAGCATTTGCACCCACACGTGCCTCTACACGAGGCCGGAAGTCCGCCGCGGCAGCTTCGCCCGCGCCAGAGGCTGAAGTGCCGCTGCATACGGTTCAGATCGCTAAATCCGTGGTGCAGGAGATTAAGATGAGCTTGTTGTTGGCCACGCCCGGCCCGGATACGCCTACGACCATCAAGAATTACCTGGAAGCCGCCCACCGGCACTACGACGCCTACCTGCGCAAAACCGGCAAGCTGCCGCCCGCCAAGTAGGGGAGGGACTCTCGGCCGCAAAACCAGCCTCTTCGGAGGCTGGTTTTCGTTTTGGGCGGTAGGGGAGGGGAGGAGTTGTCGGTAGCGGCTTCCATAGCGATGCCTTGCCCCAATTGCAACAAGCCCCGACTGCTGGTCGGAATGGGCGGAGTGTTACCCGCAGCAGGCGGCTGCACTTGCAAGCAGCCAGATAGTACTTGTCGTAGAGATAATCGCCCCCATGGACTTTTCCCACCTTCACCACCTGTCGGGAGCGCCTGCTAGGACGAAGGCTGGGAAATAGAGGGAGGAGCCCATGCGGCAACATGCTGGTAGCTGACGCCCGAAGCATTTGCTGGGCAGCCTACATTCATTGGAAACAGGAATAAGCGAATTCGAGCGTTATAACGGAGAAGGGTTGGGCACCTTAAACCCATGGGCAATGGCCCAGTGGTTGTAAAAGGCTACCACAGCACTATCCGGGCGGTAGGTGATGGACCTGGCTGCTCGCAACCTGAAATCTTGCGCAAGGCGCCCATTCGGCACTGGAAGACGGACATGCCCAGAATATGCGCGTCGTGGCTGATGCGCGGGTCACAGGCGCCGACAAAGAGCGCCCGCAGCTGGCTCGTGTCCCTGGCTTGGCCCGCGGTATAGGCTCCGCGCATCACGTTCGTGGGTCTGGGGCTAAGCAGGAGCTCGTGGACGGAGAGGCCCACTTCCTCACAGGAGGCCACCCGGCCCGCGCACGTACTGGGCCAGCTCGGCGGCCGCATTCCCTACGTGCTCTATGGCGGGCCGTGCCAGGCGGGTATCGAAAGCACGGTGGTAGGATTTGGGACTGCTGGCGAGCCGGTGGTGTACCGTGCCGGGGTGATTTCGCTGGAAGTGCTGCAGGCCGTGGTGCCGGCTGCCCGCCTGCGCAGTGCCCCGGAAAAGGACCGCCCCGCCGCCAGCCCCGGGTTGCTGCCTACCATTACTCCCCCCACACGCCGCTGCAGCTGTTCGGCCCGGGGCAGGCCGCGCTGCCCCCTTCGATGGGTGCTGTTAAACAATTAGGGGGAAACCGCCGACTCAGGAGTTAGATAGCTTAAATGCCAGTGATAAGGCACAAATACGCTGTAAGAGTAGCAAGGCCCAATAGTTTTTCACGTCCTTAAGTACAATTGAAAGAATATAGCAAAAAAGCACGTCTACGCTATCGCCCATGCAGTTACACCGATTATTTGATTACTTGACAAGACGTTAAGCTCAAGAACTAGGCCTTTGAGCCCTAGAGTTGGCGATTTTTCCCTTTTTGTTTAACAACACCCTATAATCTGTACCCGATCTGGCTACAGCAATATGTGCGCCTTCGCTTAGCAGCTTTAAGTAAGCGCGCACTGTCACGAATTACTAAGCAAATCAGGCAGGTAGCATCTTTCGGCTGACTCGTTACGAATCTACATTAAGCTGTCCACGCACCGCGATAGGAGAAGCCCCGGCTAGCTGGTCGGGGCTTTCTTAATGTGCTTGTGGTACCAACTGAATCTTAACCAGCGTCTGCATGGCCCCGAATACCTTGCGTAGGGTATCGAGCGTCACGTTGGAAGCATTGCGCTCTAACTTGGAGATCTGTGCCTTCTGCACACCTACCCGCTCACCGAGTTCGGCCTGGGTGAGGTTGTGCTGGAGGCGGTAGGCCTTAATGGTGCTGGGAATCATAGCCAGCTCCAGCGCGGCGTCATACTCCATCCGGTCAGCCGTACCTGGGGCGCCGAAGAGTTCGTCTTCTAGGTCATTGAAGGTAACGGTATGTAGACTGGAAGAGGGAGTAGCGAGTGGTGTCTGTTTCTTAGTTTTCTTTTGAGGTGAGATCATGTATTCTGTGAGATGGTGATGGTAAAAAAAAGCATCATAACCCGAAGTGGCTCTTACGGACCATCTTCGAAGTACTGCGCACGAATGCGGTCGGCCTTTTTCAGGTCAGCAGCTGGGGTCTTTTGGGTCTTCTTGTCTAGGCCGTGGGTACACACGATGAGCGTGTCGGCCTTGCTGCGTTTGTCCCAGAAGGCAAAGAGACGGTAGGTGTGGTTGGGAGCATCTACCCGGAATTCATAGAGATCGGTTCCGCTCAATTTCTTGAACCAGTCGCCGGTCTGCCCGTCTTGAGTTCTGCGAATAGAGACACCGAATTTAATCCGGACTTCCTTGTCTAAAGCATGCAAAAAGGACCGCGCGTCGTCCGTTAAGCGGACGCTGATTGAGTTGGCCATTGGGCGGAGGGTAAAATTTGCGGGGTGGCTTCATGAGGGGTGCTGTTTTGTTTGGATAAACAAATATACACAAAGTATCCATATAAGGATACTGCATCCGCAGTAGAATTACTGAAGCATTGCGTAGTTTTGGTGCAACTAGTTAGAATAACATAGATGGTTAAACTCTACTCTCTACTACTCTTCAGTAGCATCTTATCCCATCACGAGGCTTGCGCTCAAACTAAGACCGCTACCCCTGTCACCACTCGGCAGGACACCATTTATTTCGATCACGACTGGGAGCGAACGACGGAGTCTCAAGACCGGGTGTACGCGCGCATCGCCCGACGTAATCCAGAGGGCAAGACGGTTGGTACTGTCCGAGACTACTTCTACCCTTCGTGGAGGAAGCAGTTTGAAGGCAAGGTGACCAGTGAGAGTCCGGACGTGGCCACCGGTCTGTGCACCGCTTGGTATGAAAGCGGCCAGCTGCATTTCAAGGGCACGTTTGCCCAGGGGCAGAAGGGCAGCGACTATCGGGAATGGAAGGAAGATGGCAAGGAAATCAAGTTGACCTACGTCTGGCAGGAAGTGCTGAGCACGGATGGTGTCAAGCTGCATTCCTACTATAACAATGGTAGCTCGCGGCAGGTCATTCCGATTGACCTACCGGAGGGCACAGTAGGTGTGGTGTATAAGTTCGATATCCGGGATGAAGACCAGCCGCCAGTCAACTGGACAACAGCTATTACCCTAACGGCCGCCCTGGCAAGTGCCCCCACCGGGCTGGGCCCCGCGTTGATGCTGTCAGCTGGGGCTAAAGCACTCAGTACCGAACGCCAACCGGCCGCTTCCGTCGCGACCAAGTGCCGGTTCTTTATCGTTGATAATGAGGAACTAACCCAACCGTTCCTAGCATATGCGACGAAGGGTACCATGCCGGCGCCTGCACAGTGTTATCAGCTGGCCGTGAACCGGGCCCAGGAAACACGGGAGCTGCTGGTGCCGACAGGTACCAAGCGGCTGTACTTCGCGGCGCAAAACGATAACCTGCGCACTTCTGCTAAGCTGAAGCTGACGGTAAGCGCGTTGGTAGCTAGCCGGCAGTAGGCGGCTTACATCAGCTTAATTCGTCGGCCTTGCTGGGGCGCTGGCAACGCCAGGCCTTAGAAGCCGCCGTGCCCAGCAGCGCCGAGCGCGACGAAATCAAGCAGCTGCGGGCCGCATTCAAGCGCGTGGAAATGGAGCGCGACATGTTAAAAAAAGCCGTGACCATCGGAATGCTTTAGCCGCATTATCCCAACTACCTCCGTCATGAGCCGCTACGCCTTTATCGCTGCCTGCACGGAGCCGTGGCCCGTGCAGGCAGCGATAAAGGCGTAGCGGCTCTGCCAGGTGCTGGCCGTGAGCCCGGCTGGGTAGTACCAGTGGCGGCACCGGCCGGCCGCCGCGCCGGCGCAAGTGGCCTTTACGCGCCACGCCCGGCGCTACGGCACGCGCCGGTTGCGGGCGGAGCTGCGCGCCGAAGGCCATGCGGTAGGGCGCTATGCGCTGCGCATCTGGCTGCGCCGGCATGGGCTGTGGGCCTTGAGCACCCGCCCCGCACGACGGTCGCCGACCCAGCGGCCGTCGTGGCCGAAAACCGCTTACTGGGGCTGCCGGCCCCCACCGCCCCGAACCAAGTCTGGGTCGGCGGGCGCTGGTGCTACCTAGCCACGTGGCGCGACGTCTGTGCCCGGCGGGTCGTGGGCTGGCACCTGGCCGCGTAGATGCCTACCGAACTCGTGCTGCTGGCCCTGGAGCAAGCCCTAACGCTGCGCCAGACCGCGCCGGGGCTCATCATCCACGACGACCGCGGCAGCCAGTGCCCTGCCCAGCTTCAGCCGGCCGGGCAATCCTTACGACAACGTCCAGGCCGAAGCCGGCTGGAGCACGCTTAAAACCGAGCTGCTGCCTCACGGCACCGCCTTTATTTCCTTGGAAGAGGCCCGGCTGCAGGTCGCCCATTACCTCGATACCTCCTTCAACCTCGACCGCCGCCACTCCGCCATGAACTACCGCTCGCCCCACCAATTTGAACAGGACCTGAAAACCAACCTACCTTAGCGCACTGTCCGTTTTCACTGGACCACCCCAGCAGTTGAAAGCACACCCCGGACGGAGGGTAGAATTCGTCGGCCATACTTACGGGGTTGAGATGATCAGCCTTTCATAGGCCAGAGCCAGCGTCTCGATGGCTACTTCGTTGCTGCTCGACTTCAGATCTATTGCCGTAAACTTAACAACGAATGCGTTGGTTAGCGTCCAGATCATGACCGCAGACCCGGTCTCGTCTAGCAGCTTGATAACGACGGTGTGACGTTTTGTGGTGTTCTGTTTAATTTGATTAAACGAGTTGTAAAAGCTCCTCAAATCACTGTCCTTGGTCAGAATACCTTTTTTAAGCGTCACGGTGTGGCCGCTTTTGATACCCTGCATTTTGTCGGTTGTCTGTCCTTTGCTGGTGCCTTTGCGGTGGTCAATCACCTGGTCCTGCTCAGCAAGGCCGCTCACCTCCTGGAAATAAATGCTTCCCCTACCACTGAGACCATTCACCTGGAAGTAAAACTTAGGTTGGGGCTGGCTGGCCGGGCTTTGTGCCCTCGCACCGTTTGCTACAGTAAGAAAAGTGAAAATTAGTGCCCGCAATAGATGAATACCGTTACGCCGGCCAGCGCGAAAACTACTGGTCTGAAGGAAAAGCATAGCTAGGAAATATTACCGGTCGCCCAACCACAGAACGCTTGCGGTTAGGTAAATAAAGACCAAAAAATGCGCATTAAGTCTATCGTAGCGAATGGTGTCTCGTGGAACTGCCTCAGACGGCTGAACAACCGCTCCACGGGATGCCGCTGGGCATAGCATATGCCGCTGCTTGCACCGGGATGGAACTACAGCACCGGTAAGCGGCAGGTCCAATCAGGGGCCGTGGCAGGCCGGGTAAGGGCGCGTCGTAAGTGAAGGAAGATCGCGCGCTATGATTGGGCCTGCTGGCCGCCGCTAGTGCTGGCCTTTGGGGTAGGGTTCCACGTGGGTCGCTGTGGGGAGAAGGGATTCTCGCAGCCGGCTACGTCCAATCTTTGCATCTAATTTCCAACTAAGGGCGATCTAGTGCTCACCGACGTCCTGCGCTTTGCTCAGATCGCGCTACCTATTGTTAAGTCCTATTGAAGGACAGGGGAGCAGTATGCCAAATACGAATTCTTTGACCAAGCTCTCAACCAAGGTCATATACGCTCCGGACTTTCTTGATTCCTATTGCGTGATAAGCAAGTACTTACTCGCATGTTTCTCCACTGTTGTAGTCGCTAAGGATATAATTCCATCTCTCACATTTTATAAGTCTTACGCTCAATTCTTCTCTCTGAAGCGAAATAACTTCTAAATCAGTTCTGAAGCTTATACCTCAACTAATCCCGTTCAGAATACTCTAAACGTCGTTTTTGAGGCGAATGGGTGGTCGCACTGTTGTCGCTAAGCTAGAGTTTCGCTTATAAAACGTGCTAGTTGGTATTGGTAGAGAGTAGGTGACTTATAAAACGTGGTAATTCATTATTAGTTATAAGCTATTACAAAGTTAGTAATCATTATCAAGGTCCTTGAAAAAGTCAGCAAGGCTTATAAAAAGTGGCGCTGACACGGGAATAGCTGCCGCTTCACTAGTAACTGGGCTTACTTATGAAAAGTGGTTTTAAGTAACTAATATTATGTAAATGCTTAGAAAAGTGCAATCCCTGTAATCGTTAGGTCAGCCTGCTTTTTTGTTGTCTTCTTGTTTGCTTTGGCCCCAGGCTTGCATCCTGGTCCTGAAAGCTAGTCCGTCTGCGTATCAACAACCTTTGTGAATTTATTTGTTAATCCTTGTCTATTTGTAGGGTTCATAAACCACTGATCCTCAATAGCATATAAAGGTATAAAACCACTTTTTATAAGCGAAAAACCACTTTTTATACTCTTTATTACCACGTTTTATAAGTGAACTCTCACGTTTTATAAGTCTATAGACCACGTTTTATAAGTGAAAAACCACGTCCAACTACCACTGTGGTTTTTTAGTTTCTGGTAACTTACATTTGCTTTATCCCCACCCCTTTATATCGTGATCTATGAAATCCGAAGATACTACTACTGTACTTGTGGACTCGGCTCTGGTTCCCGTCGTTCGTCAGCACAACGCTATCACCCAGGCTCGCTACGACTATACGGCCTGCCAGCTTGATATCTTCTTCTATTTGCTCTCCCGGCTACGCCGGGATGATGCCCCGGACCAGGAGTACACCATCTACGTGAAGGACGTGGAGGCCCTGACCGGGCGGCAGTGGAACTACCAGCAGCTGCGCGAGGCGACGGCCGACATGGGCTCGCGCATGTTCGAGGTGGAAAACGAGCGTACCTACCAGCAGCTATGGATGTTTCAGCGGGTGGAGTACATCAAGGGTAAGGGCTGCCTGCAGATTCAGTTGGCGGCACCCATCCGGCCTTTCTTGTTCAACCTCAAGGAGAACTTTACTTCCTACCAGCTGCACTCGGCGCTGAAGCTGAGCAGCAAGTACGCCAAGCGCATCTACCAGCTGGTGAGCCAGTGGAAGGATAAAACGAGTACGCGCACCTACCCGCTGGACGAGTTCAAGCAGATGCTGCACTTAAAAGACCCCAAGGGCAAGGAACCGGAGCTGTTTCAGAACATCAGCCAGCTCAAGGCCCGAGTGCTCGACATTGCCGTGCGCCAGGTCAGCGAGCACACCGACCTGCGGATTGATTATCAACTGCTCAAGAAGGGGAGGGCCTACGACGCGGTGCGCTTCACCATCGCCCGTCAGCAGCCCCAGCAGCTGCCCATCCCTTTTGAGCAGCCCGCCGAAGATGCCCGCGCGCACGCGGCCCGGCAAAGCCTGGAACTGCTGGGCATCATCCAGCCCCAGCTGGTGGCCACCATCCTGGCCGACCCCAAACACCTGGACCAACTCTTCAAGTTTACCTACCAGCTAAAAACCGACAAGGTGAAGGCGACCAAGAACCCTGGGGGGCTGTTCCTGAAAATCTGCGGGCTGCGTTAGTCCCGCCGCCTGATCAAAGGAAATACGATCCCGCCCATCTAAGCAATAAGCTCTGAGCGGTACAGGATGCGTGCGTCGTATACCCTATCGGGTATACACCTCATTAACTTGGTTCTCTCCACATCCGTTCGGGTATACAACATGAGTTCTTGCCTGGTAGCTTTTGTGAAGCAACGCCGCAAGTTGTTGCGTCTAACCCAGGCCGAGACGTCTGCCAAAGCTGGCGTCGGGCTGCGCTTTGTGCCTGAGTTAGGGCAAGGCAAAGCAACGCTTCAACTGGCTAAAGTAAATCAGGTGCTGCGTCTGTTCGGCCATCAGCTAGGCCCGAGGCCCATGGACCGTCATCAACTCTTGAATGAGTACGACTAAGATTTTATTGGTGTAAATCGCCCGCTCTGATGCGCAATATCATGAGCTATTATACCTATAGCTGTGCACTATATCGGGCATTATGTAAAGAGATGAAAATTAGATAGGAGAGGGGAGGAACTAACGGTCCCAGGCCCGGAAAAGTCTTGTTTTCATCGAGGCATCGGCTCCCATAACTACGGTTTTGACGACCATTGCCGTCCTAGCTTTATCGCGGACGCCCAGGACTCTTTGTGATGCTACGCTTATTTTGCCGGCAAATGCGTTATTGCCCATTTCTTAGCCATTATGCGGTCGCACACTCTGTTTTTGCCAATCCTCCTAGCCCTGGGTGCCTGTAAAAATACAGATCCAGCGCCTCCGACCCCGCTGGCCTTATTGACGGCGCATCCGTGGCACGTAGTTGCCTTAACGACTACGGCAGCAGGAATTACGACGGACCGATATGGTGCTATTCCCGCGTGCATCCGCGACAACCGCATCCAGTTTTACGCCGACCAGCGGCTGGTTACTGATGAAGGAGCGAGCCGCTGCGCCGCTACTGATCCTACCCAAACGACCGGCCAATGGTACTGGGCCGGTGGGGAGACGCAATTAACGGGATCGGTCCCTTACTTACCTTATTTGCTAGCTAGCACACTGACCATTAGCAAATTATCATCATCGATCTTGCAATTACGTTACCAAAAGACTAATTCGTCAGACTTTGCCGATGTGACCTTCCAAGCCAATTGAAGGCCCCTGCGAACCCGGTGGCGCCTTTCGGCCATCAGAGAGTTTGACTGAACAGCATTTATCGAGCTGCCTGACTTTGCCTGGTTACGAAGAGTCGTTTAACCAGTCCCCATACACCGGTTGCCAATACGCCCCAGCCCAACGCGTTGATACACAGGGCAGCGAGAAAATATCCTTCCTTGGTAGTCGCCAAGTCGAGAGGATAGGAGCCGAGGAAGATGACCGCTTTTGCCCACCACGGCTTGGGAGCACCCCAGGTCACTAGAAACGGCGCGGATAGCGCCACCACCAGCAGATAGGCCAAAATGCAGAAAAGGGTACTAAGGATTAGCCGTGGGCGCATGCGATGGCTGGTAAGCGTCGAAGTGGCGAAAGCATCCTACTGATTCGGGATGGTGTGACGGACCTCCGCCGCAGCGTCATTCCCCAGTCGCGAGGAGTGCTTGGTCGTCGCCCAATATAAGGCTCCTTCAACTGAGCCGAGCGCGTTTAACCTATCACCGTTTTCTTATAGAGTCCTTACTTTGGCTGTATCAAATGATTAAAGCAGTTGGGACCCTTCTTCTCGCCTTCACGTTCGCCACGGGCCATTGCTCTGGGCAAGGGTTGGTGTCGTGCAGCAGTGGCGTGGCCGACTCGCTAGACTGCCCGCAGATTACGCTGGATAGTTTCTTAGGGAAAGGCAGACGGCAACCCGCCCCTGACGCCGTGCTCTTCCAAGGCCGGGTCGTCATCAGTCGCGTGTGCTCCCTGGGAAACGGGCTGGTCTTGGTGGGCTTTGGCAACGAGCATTCCAATGGGGAAGCCTTCACCTTGCCCTGCGCCACCCTCTCGCCCGACGCCCCCTTCAATAGCACCCGTAACGGGGTGCGCGAGGGCCTGTGGTTTCACCAGAACGTCTTCGGCACTATCACCAACGCCACGGAATACAAGGGAGGAGAACGGCAGAGTGTACTACGTTTTTGGTCCAACGGGTTGCCCCGTCAGCGTACCTTCTACAAACAGGGTAAGCCACGCTCATGGGGGCAAAAGCAGTATGATAAAAAGGGGTATCCACTGAATGGCATGAGGCCTTTCTAAGTTGCCCTCGTTTTGCTCTAATCACTCTTTTATTGAACAGCCTATCTTGAACTTAGCGGGCTAGCACTACTATGGGAGCGTACCAAGAGGAATTGCACGCCCTGCGCCAACGCACCCCCATTGGCGTGCGCCACGGGCTGGCGCTGTTACAGCAAACCAACGGCGATGTGGCAGCCGCCGAATCCCTGTTTCAGCAGGAACTCACGCGGCTGGTAGCCCACCAAGCACAGGTGCCCGATGCCGCGGCGCGCCACGCGTTGGAACGAGCGGGCTATGATGTACCGCGCACCTTGCAGCAGCTGGAGCAGGCCCGATACTCACTCACGCAGCGCATCCTGCGGCGGTATCCCGTATCCGACGATGCCGTGCGCCGGGTGGCCGACGCGGTGGAGCAGGCGCACCAAGTGCCCCGCACGTACTGGCTCGACTTCGAGGCCGCCCAGTTGTTGCCGCCCCCCGTAGCCTGTGTGCTGGTGGTGAGCGAGTGGCTGGCCTACGAAGACTGGGAAAGCTTGGAAGCAGCCGTGTATTTCTACCTCGAGCCGGTGCTCGCGTACGTCGACCAGCTGTTGGCGCTCCCACAGGTCAGCCAGGCCCTGCTGTCTGTAGCCGCGCTCGAACAGGCGCAAGCTGAGCCCCGTCGCCGCCAACTGGCCCGCACGGAAAGCTACAGCCCTACGCCGGAACTTGAGGCGGCCAGTGCTGCGTTTGAGGCGATGCGCCCGCGCATCGTGCAGCGCCTGTACGAGTTGATTGAACACCATATCGCGCTCTTCCCATAAGCAACGGTACCGGGACCGTTTAGCTTCGGACCGTTTCGCTGAACAGTTTAAGGGACTACCCCTTGCCAGGTGGCTAGAACCTTTTCGCCTCGTTGCGTCCCTCCGCATTACTTTGTCGCCATGTTCAAAAACCGCGTGTTCGCTAGTTGTTGTGTGGTACTCCTGACCACGTGTGGCGAGGCTGGCGACGGTGCGAATGGGGACTATCGCGCTGCGGCGCTCGTGTCGAGCAAAGGCGATACGGTGTTCGTCAAGAGCTACAATTGGGGCCTTATTGGCGACAGTCAAATCTCTACGGTCGCTGATAATGACCGCCCCATTGGGTGGGACGACCAAGGTCATCCGGGCATCGTCAAAGGACTGGACCCATTTCAGTACCGCTTTGCCCACGACACGCTGACGCTGTACGCCCGCTCGCCACTCCCAGCTTTTGCCATTCGCTGTCCGTCCATCGTGATCCAGTACCAACTCGTGGACAATTCGCACTATATGCCCTTGTATCAACCACTCGGCAACTCCGCTTACCATCGCGTGCCAGAGTAAGCCTCAATCGCTCGTTTCGACGAATCACCCTTTCGCTAAACTTTTCTCAGCTGTTGCCCCCTTGTTTGCGCGGTGCTGCTGACCTTGTGCCGTGCAAATGAACAAGAAGACATGGTGGCTCGTGGTGCTGGGCGTGTGGGCACTGGCCGAAGTCGGCTACCGCACTTACGTGAATCACGCCTCCCATTTCGGTGGCCGCCCCTACTGGCCCTATTACGCCTACTACCGCAACCGCGCCGCCATTGGGCGCCTCTACGCCCTGACCGCCCCAGGCCGGAACCAATATGCCTCGCTCGAAGCCCGCGAGGGGCGGCTGGCCGACTCGGCGGGTCACCTGCCGCCGGCCGCCCGGGCCCTGGTGCAGCAGCTGGCCCGCGACATCGCCCCTGCCGGGTACTTCTATTTCGCCGTGAACCCGGTGCAACAGGGCGACTCCCTCATGGTTACGGTGTCGGTGCCGTGCCCGGTGTCGTGCGGCTGCTTTGAGTGGCTGCGCCCGGCCGCAGGGGGCAGCGTCTTGTTTACTCTCTCGGGTAGCGGCCCTGAACGCCGCCATACCCCGACCGAACTCGAGTACGTCCGGACCGACAACGCCTCCGTGCAGGCCGCTTGGCGGCAGTACCCGTGCTACGCCCCCCTTGGGCCCGGAGAGTTCCTGAACGCCCAAGCACTGCGCGCGAATGGACCGTTGCCCTACAGCGAGTACCAATCGGACCTACTGCTCTTCAAGCCCCTGCGGGCGATTGGACTTTTATAATGCTCGTTTTACTATTTGAACTGTTTCGCTGAACCTGCTCGGTAGTTTGGCAACGCCCCTATCCGTAACGGAGGGATATACCACTGCTGCCGCCTTTTGCGTCATATACAACCTCCACGGTGCCCCATGGGAAACGCCCTTCATGTCCCAGCTCGTCGCGTACCCACTGCTTATACTCCCCCAGTCGCTGCCGTTCGGCGCTTTCCGACCACGTATCCCAGCTGCTGGATAATTCAAGTCGAGTGGGCGAAAAAACCAAATGGACTTGCCTTAAGCGGTTGTTATAAAAGGCAAACCCGATAGAGAAGTACTGACTTTCCTTGCGCACGTTTTGAGTCCGCAACCATGTCCACCCGGTGCCCATGTCCTGCACCTGATGGCCCTCGCCTAGCGCAAGAGAGGCAACCGTTTCTAGCTGATCGCCGACGCAGACACGCACCGACGGGAAAAAAATCAAGTCTCCGGTTGAGCGGTCAATCATGTCAGTAAAGGAACGCTCGTTTTGCTATTCAGGTCTTTTCCAGGAACGGATAGAGACGGATGGCTAGGAAGATGGACCATACAATTTGGTCCCAAAGGCGTTGCGTAACCTCTGCCGGTAGAAGAGGCCGTACAAAACCAGGCTGAACCCTCGTTTTGGCAAATTTGACTGTTTTGCTGAATGAATCAGCGCGTTTGCCCACTGCAAGCAGGAAGCCCCCGCTCTTTGGCTCAGTCGAGGGATGAGGCCATGAACCGCTTGTGGCGGGTATATCGTCCGGCCGTGGCGGCTAGCAAGTGCGAAAACGCCTGTTCCAAGGGGCGGTTTGCCAGCAAGGAGGTCAGCAAATGGGTCTGGCCCTGATGCTGTATTTTCAGGTAGTGGTAGGACTGAAAAGCGTAATTCTCCCAATCTATTTGCAGGTACGTGGCCCCAGCGGCATGCAATTCGACCGCCTCCATCTCCCTGTACGGCAGGACGACCATTGCTCCCCCCTGCGTCACCTCCAGTCGGTCCTCAAACGCGGCGACGGTTGTGTGGCGGTTGCGTAGATAATACTCCCCGTGCATGTAAAGCCCAGGGCCGAAGTAGGGCACCATGCCTAACAGAATGAAGCCTACCGGTAAGGCATAGTTCCCTGTCACGGCCAGTAAAATTCCGAGCGCGATGAAGGAATAGAACAGGTGCCGCAAGGCGTAAACATGCGTGCGCAGCGTAATTACAAAAGGGTTCATCCAGTAGTAGCTGCCAGCATAACGGGTACCCGACAAAGGTGCGTTTAAAAAGCGTTGTAATCCCTCGTTTAACGTCAGACCATTTTAGTAAACTTAAGCGTTCGTGGTGGCCTGTAACACGTGACCCTGCGGTAGTGGCCGTAGGACCAGCACCCGTGCCTTTATAGCTTGCAAGCGAAATACTGCCCCCGCACGGATTGGAAGTACACCACACGGCCGTCCGGCGAAAACCACACCCGGTCCCGTCCCCGGGCGTGGGTCTGGGCCTTTGCGAGCGGCACCGTCTGGGTGCGCACGACTTTTTGGGAGGGGGTGACGCGCCAGACGTAAAGCGTGTCGTGTGCGTCGGTGTCGCGCTCCTCGTTGAAGCAGACGATGACGTTGCGGTGGCGCATGGGGTACCCGCGCAATTGGTACGGCGCGCACCCACCGGGGGGGAGCAGCAGGTACGCGGAGCCGTGGTACCGTTCCTGTTCAAGAACGGCGAACCGTGGCGCCGGGCCGAGGGCACCGACCGCCCGGTAGGTGAAACGGGAGTCGTCGGCGCGGTTGTTTTTGAAGAATGGACAGCCCGCCACCGCCACGCCAGCGCCGCGCGTTTGCAAGGCCGGGGCCGGGGTTGGTTTTTCCGGCGCCACGCTGCGTGCCCGAAACCGCGGGTCGGCAGGCATCACTTGACCCGAACAGGTCGCCCCGGACAACAGCGCCAGCAGCACCAGATGAGCGTTCAGCGAGGAAACCCGAAGCGGCGCGGAAGGAAGGAATCGAGTTGGCATTGACGTGCTTTAACCGATTGCCCAAGAGGGGCAGTGGCGACCGACAATGTTACGGCACAGCCCCGGGTTGTAAAAGAAACTACAGAACGGATGACGTATATCCTCCTTCAACTGAACTGAGCACGTTTACCTTGCCACCGTTTGACTGTTCACCTTTCTTTTTTCTGACAATCCTGAAGCATGCGTAAGCAAGGATTCCTTACTCAGTTCCTCTACCTTATTCTCTACGCAGCAAGTGGGCTCTTCACCTTGTTCTGGGCCAGTGTCTTCTTTCTCGGGTCGGAGGATACCGTTTTCCGGCAGATTGAAGAGCACGGATTGTTGGTACTGTTTTTAAAGCGATTTCTAGGTTTTGCGATGCTGGGCGGACTGGTCGCCTTAGGCATCACGGTGCCTAGTATCCTGCTTCAGGTTTGGCGGGAGCAAAAGGATTGGTCGGAATCCAAAGAGGTATTTAAACGGGCCCTTTTCTCGCAAGTACTTTGTGCGTTGTTCGGTAGTGCGTTTTTCTCCCTTTCGGTAAGGGACAGTATACCAGATGTAAAATCTGCCATTGACCACTCCCTGATTAGTGAAGAAGCAAGCATGCCACTTCGGTCTTAAATCCAGTCTACACACTCTTCATTCCGCTATTCGGACCGTTTTCTTGAACACAAGGTGAAGAGTTATTACTTGCCTTAACACCTGCTCTTGTCTATGCACCCCGACACCATTGCCGCCAACCTTCTGCTTCAACGGGCGCTTGGCCGCTCGGCTGTCGAAAGTTTTGGCCTATCTCACCAGATTCACTTTCTGGAGTTTCGCGACGACGAGCCCCACGATCACGTACTGTCCATTGACACGGACATGTCCTCAAACGTCAGCTTCGACGGGGACCCTAGGCTCACGGCAGACGAACAACGGCTGCTGGTCTTTAACCGGGTTAACCTGCGCACCGTGACCCGGGTGGTCTGCGATGATGAAGCCAACCTGTTTCTCGACTTTGACAACGGGGTCCAACTCCGATTTGCCGGCACCTCGGCGGAGGGGTATGAACCCTGGCAACTAGGCAGTCGGATGCCCTTGGACGAGCCCGGCGGGTACTTGCTTATCGCCCAGTGCAGCGGTGGGTATGCTATTTGGGATGGGTCAGCGACGCCTACATCCCACCCTGAAAAGGTCTAACTCACTCAGTTGCTTTCCTCGTCTAGCTTCCGACGGTTTGGCTAAACTAACGAGGCAAAAAGAGATTTTACCACTGACCAGCGGGAACGTGTCTAGCCGTTCTAACCACAGAAGTGCGAATCTGCATTCAGCATCATAAATACGATCTCGTTCGCCGGTTTTCTGTATTTTGACTCCCATGCTCCGCATCACAAACGCCGCCGCCCTTCCTTTTACCCGGCGGGACGCGGTATGGCTGGGTTTGTTTTACCTGGGGGCGGCCCTACTGGACCGCACGACGGTGTGGCTGCTGTGGGGCGGCAGGCAGGCGGCGCAGCCGCCCTACTGGGACCCTAGCGAATTGATGGCCAGCTCCGGAATTGACTTCCTGCTCCGATTTCTGTGCGCGCTCGGTATAAGCTACCTCGTGTGCGCCCGGCTGCACGCCCTCGCTCCGGGCGGGCAGGTCGTGGCATACGCCGTATTGGGGGTGGCTTTTGTGTTGATTTGCGGACTGCTAGGTGCGCAGATAAAGGCGCGGCTGGGGTGGGTGGAGCTGTTCGGCGGCAAGCTGGGGGTGTACGCCTACTACGTTTCGGCGCTGTTTTACCTGCTGCAGCTGGGCCTGATTCTGCTGCTGGTGCACATGCGCAAGTACAAACAGGCCGTGCACGCGCAAGCCGAATTGCGGGACGCGCTGGCCCGCAGCCAGCTCGCCGCCCTCAAGGCGCAACTCAACCCGCACTTCATCCACAATACGTTCAACAGCATCAACGCCGCCATTGAGCCGGCCAACGAGCGGGCCCGGGAGCTCATTATTGAGTTGTCGGACCTGTTCCGACACCAAAATGCCGTAGCCCAGCGGGAGTTCGTGACCGTGGCCGAGGAAATTAGCTTTTTAACCAAGTACCTGGGGCTGGTGCAGCGCCGGTTTCAAGACCGGCTGCATGTGACGTTTGCCGTGGACGAGACCATATTGTCGCGCCAGATGCCGGCCATGCTGCTGCAGCCGCTGGTGGAAAACGCTGTGCAGCACGGCGTGACGCCTCATATGGGGCCGTGCACCATCCACGTATCGGTGCAGCCCATGGGCAACCAATTGCTATTCACGGTCGCTGACACGGGCGCGGGGCTGCCGGAACAGGGCGTCCAATTGGGCGTGGGCTTGCGCAACACCCAGCTGCGGTTGGAAAAACTAGGTTACGCGCCACTGCGCCTCACCCCGAATACGCCCCGCGGCACGCGGGCCCACTTCCGCTTATGAAACGGGTGCTGCTGGTCGACGACGAGCCGGACGCCCGGCTGCTGCTGCGGCAGTACGTGGGCCAGGAACCCGGCTATGAGCTGGTGGGCGAGGCCCGCGACGGCCCGGAGGCTGTGCGGGCCATTCACACCCTGCGGCCCGACCTCGTGTTCCTAGACATTCAGCTCCCAGGCTGCTCGGGCTTCGAGGTGCTGGCCCGGCTGGAGCAGCTGCCGCAGGTCGTGTTTTCGACGGCCTACGACGCGCACGCTATTGAGGCCTTCGCGTTTCACGCCCTGGACTACTTGCTCAAACCCTACGGCCGCGCCCGGTTTCAGCAGGCCCTGGCCCGCGTGGTTCACGACGACGCCCGCGTGGAGGCGCTGGCCCAGCGCCTGCTGCAGGCTGGAGCGCCCTACGCCCCGCGCGTGATACTGCATAAGGGCGCACGGCGCGTGGTGGTGGACGCGAGTTCGATTCGCTACGCGGAGGCGTACGGGGATTACTGCAAGGTGTACCGGCAGCACGAGCAGCTGCTGGCCCTGAGCGGTATTTCGGAGCTGGCACTGAAGTTGGACCCGACGCTGTTCTGCCGGGTGCACCGCTCCTACCTAGTCAATCTGACCCACGCGCAGGAACTGGTGCGGACTGGGCGCCGCTGCTACCTCGTGCTTGACAATCAGGCCCGAGTGCGCGTGAGCGACTCTTATCTGCCCGCACTGCAGCGGCTGCTGCTGTAGCGCCCCGGCAAATGGTCCGTGTGGGCCGCCAACGGGCGCGCCGGACAGTTTTGTCGGCTGATGGGCGGCTTCGTCGGATTTCCCCTGGATTACTTGACCAGATGACCGAATATCGGGGGCCCACTCGCTTTGCTCCGATGGAACATCTGAAATACACCTGCCTGCTCGGCGCTGCTCTGGTAGGTGGCTGGCCGCTGGCCCACGCGCAACTGCGGCCCGCTCCCCGCCTCTACGTGCCCGGCCGGGACTCACTGCGCACGTTCACGGGCGTGGAGCAGGCCGCCTACCCGGACGGCAAGCAGCGCGTCTGGAAAGAGCTGGTGAATGGGCAAGCCACCGGCACGTGGCTGGAATGGTACCCCGACGGTACGCTACGCTACCGGGCTGCGTGGCGGCAAGGTAAGGGGCACGGCATGTGGGAGTACTTCTACCCGACGGGCGTACGCCGCTCGGCCGAAGTGTACGAGCAGGACCGGCTGGTGGGCCTGGCGTATCAGTACCACCCGAACGGCCAGGTGGCCACCGAGAGCTCCCACCTGCAGGGTAGGCGCCAAGGGTACGTCCACACCTACGCCCCGGACGGGACGCCGCTTACTGCCCAGCTCTACCAGCAGGACCAGCGGGTGCTCAACCAGCCTGTGCTGTTTGAGCCGGGACGGATTGCCACCACGGCCCATCAGGAGTGGGATATCACCTTTGAGCCCGACGGCCACACGCTCTACTTCACCCGGAAGCTGGCCGGCACCAGTGCCCAGCGGATTTACCGATCCGTGCGGACGCCCACCGGCTGGGGCGAGCCGCAGCCCGCGGCGTTTTCCACCGGCCCCGACGAGGGCGCCTTCATCACGCCGGACGGCCGCCAGTTCTACTTCGCTTCCCTGCGCCCGCTCCCGGGCCAACGCCCGCGCCCGGCCACGCCCGACATGAACCTGTGGGTGATGGACAAAACGGCGAAGGGATGGGGCATGCCGCGCCCCGTGCCTGGCCCCATCAACGGGATTCGGCAGCCCGGCGAGGCGTGGCCCGCGCACTACGAAGCGGGCCCGGTCACCGACGCGGCCGGTACCCTCTATTATTGGGCGGGCAGCCGCACGGGCCCTGATGCCAATTTATACGCGGCCCCGCGGCTGCCGGACGGGCGGTTCGGCCCGCCCCAAGAGTTGCCCGCGCCCCCCAACCACCGCGGCACCGACAGCAGCCCCTGCGTGTCGCCTGACGGCAACCTGCTGTTTTTCGCCTCCTATAACCGGGACGACGGCCTGGGCCGGGAGGACTTGTATTACTGCCGCAAAGTGAACGGGCAGTGGACCGCGGCCCGGAACTTGGGACCGGCCATTAACTCCGAGCACAACGAAATATGCCCCCGCTTTTCGCCCGATGGCAAGCACTTCTTCTTCAGCAGCGACCGGGGCCCGGAGCTGGATGCAGCGGGGGAACGAGTCTGTAGCATCTACTACCTGGAAACCGCTTATATGACGTTGCAACCATGAAATACCCGTTCCTAATCCTGTCCGGACTGGCCGCGCTGGCCAGTTTCGCTACCGCCCAGCAAGGGCCCCTGGACACCACCCGCCAGAAGATGGTGGCCATGAGTCAGACCACTCAGCGCCCCGCGGCTGAGGGCAGCCAGTATTTTGAGCAGGGCAGCTCGCGTCCCTACACGGGCTTGCTCTACGGCCGCTATGCCAACGGCCGCTACCAAACCATCCAGCAGTACCGGGACGGCCTGGGCAACGGCTACTGGACGGACTTCGACCCGGAAGGCCGCAGGGAATGCCAAGGCACGTACCGGGCCAACCGAGTGGAGGGTCCGGTCACCTTTTTCTACGAAAACGGCCGCGTGAAGTCCAAAGGGCAATACCGGGACTGGAAGCGGCCCATTGGCGAGTGGGTTTACTACGACCAGCAGGGCCGCGTAGCGCACCGCATGACTTACACCCGGTAAATGGAGGACAGTGCAATACGAATCGTCGTTTCGACCCTTTGGTTGAACTTCTGTGTCGTAGGTTATTCCTCCCGCACCGTGATATAGCCTTCCGTCCACTCGCGCCTATCTAGCTCATAAGTAGCAATCTCTAACCCTGCTGGCTGGTCTCTAAAGCCTGGCTGCGTTAAGCTGGCATTTAAGGCTTCTTCAGCCTTCAGGTAGCTGGAATAGACTCCTAAGAGTTTGACATCCTCGCCGCCTGGCAAATCCTCGTCTTCGTGAGTATGCCATAAGAGGAACACGTGTGTCATGACAGAGCGCTGTTTGTTTTAGGGTAATGTAAGGCTCGTTTTGCTAAAGGCCCTTCTTAGGGAATGAGGCATAGAAATTTGCGACGGTAGTAGCTTTGCGCATGGGTCGAGCAATAGAACACACCACCATAAACGAACAGACTGCTGAGTTATTAGAAAGGGAAGCCATTCCCCAGTTAGTGTTCCTGTTTGGAAACGCGGGGACATCAGAATCAACTCTGTTGGAAGTGCTCTCCGGTGGCCTCGATACTCTTCTCTACCATCAACCTGAGAAGGCAGCGTATTCTTTCCGCATCTGGCTTAATAACCCTGTCTGGAGTAGCAACGACACTACACACTTGGCAACCTTTTTCGAGCGAGTCGCCGAACGACTAAACACATACAAGGGTCTACAGCAGCAGTTCATTGCGGAGATATTACGTGCTCCTACTTATCAATCTAATTCTCTGCGGCCGCGGGGTGATGATGAAGGTCGATTGTTTCCTCTTTTCAATCTTGCCATAGAACTTCGGTGATCGACCGTCTTCCTGAACACATCCTACATACAGACGCTACTCCTTCGTCAACCGTACGATCAACAGTTGTGCTTGCTTGGTAAGTGTGATTTGAATCTTCGCATCGGTAGGCGCAGCAGCAACTTTATTTAGGGTGGTGGTCAACGCCACTAAGTCACTCATTTTACTGCCTTTTTCTGGCGACCACGTTTGGCCCCCACGCAAGCCAATACCCAATTGAAAGTGGCTAAAGTGGTAGCTCGTGCCATCAGATCCATTGTCGTGATACTTGCTCGGCGCTGGGTAGCGGGTCTTGGCGATGGCTTGCTTGAATGCTTTAGCTACAAGTAGGGCGGCCGGTTTGCTAAGCTCTACTGTGGTTGTGTTCACTTGAATCCGAATCGCTGGGGTTTTTTCATAGTTCGACCACACTCTAGTTTGGCAAATTCGATAGGTCAGATAGTACTTCGCAGCCCGCTGTTCTAGCGAGAGGACGTATTCGGGGCTAAAAGACGGTAGGACCACTACCCGAGCTAGCGGTGAATCAGTTAACCCGGCAAGAAGCACGTCACCGACCCGTGAGTAGTACGCCTGTTCATGGGAATAACTGGTGAAGATGCCCTCGGTAGGCACCAAATGGTCTTTTCCCTGTTGGGCAGAGGCGTTGATCGATAAAATCCAACAGCAAAAGGTCCAAGTGGTAACCAGCGTCCAGCGCAACATCATACACGGGAAAGAAAAAACAAGAAGAAGCCATCAAATACCCTTCATTTGGCCATTAGGGCCGATTGTTGGGCGTCGTACGTTAGAGCAGAACTACTTTCCTACCCGCGCATCGCTTTGTGCTAGGCGGGTCGCGCAAGCCTGCACTACCCACGGCGCCACTAGGCCGGCCACGCCGCTACTTAGGAGGTACACAAACAGGTACGGGCGGTCCACCGCCCCCGAAAATGCCCCGCACAATATTGAGGCCACTACCGTGTAGAGCACGCTAGTAATAGCTACGGCGGGCCAGCGCCGGCCACGTTGGTCCAAAGCCGCCCACGCGGCCAGCCCGACCGCCAACAGGCAAAACGTGTACGCGCAATACTGGAGGGAAATACCCCAGGAAATCGGGACCCCTAATGACCGACCCCGCAACTGCTGCACGCTCACGGCGGCAAACCTGCTAGCGTAAAACAGGGACCCTGAAATAACCAGGCGCCAACTTAAAACCAAGCCGATGCGCAGCAACTTGTTCATGTGCAAAAGAACACTCCTAATTTTGAACGGGCTGCGTTTAGCTTGCCACCCTTTTGGTGAACGTTTTTAACAGCACAGACTCCCGCTCATGGACGAACAAGACAACCTTTTATGGTCAAAGCAGCAATGGCGACATACGGGAACCGTTACCTTGGAAACGGCTTCTGCCGCGGAAATAGCTCGTTTTTCCCAGGTGCACCAGGTCCAGCTGCCCGCCGATTTAGTCCGCTACTTTGCCCTCGTGAACGGGACTGCGGGCACCTATGACAAGGAGTTCTTCTGCTTTTATAGCTTAGCGGAAGTACAAGCAGTTGCTGAGCGGTTTGGCGATTACCACGGGGCCCCTAAGTACAGCGACCTGCTCCACACTTGGTCGGAGCACCCGACGTTTTATGCCTTCGCCGATTACATGATTCACTCCTTGGCTTACGCCATTCGGCTGGATGCCCAAACGACCGCCACCAACCCCGTGTTCGTGCTCTGCGGGGGTATCTATCGGCCTATTGCGAAAAGCTTTACGGAATTTCTAGCGCTTTACCGACGGGATTCGCCCCTGCTGTATATGAGCGATGAGGAGTTGGCGGAGTAAATCAGTTCGCTCGTTTTAACGATTCGGACCGTTTGGCCGAACTGTACTTCACGC
Organism: Hymenobacter canadensis; assembly: GCF_027359925.1. Classification (NCBI taxonomy): domain Bacteria; kingdom Pseudomonadati; phylum Bacteroidota; class Cytophagia; order Cytophagales; family Hymenobacteraceae; genus Hymenobacter; species Hymenobacter canadensis. Next base: position 69,607 of record NZ_CP114769.1, read on the forward strand.
CTTATCAATGGCCGTCAGTAGCCCGTTTGCGGTAGTTGCGGGCATTGTGCTGCATCAGCTGCAGGAGTTCTTGCCGGGAGGCTTCGTCCAGTCCGGGTAACCGGGTAAGGCCAATCACCATCTTATCGACGGAGCGGAGTGAATCCTGAGCCATTTGGTAGCTGGATAGCTGCGTATCAATAACTCCCTTCTGGCTAATGAGCATCCACGTCGGGCTCGTGTGATTACCGACTCCGTCGTAAATCGTGAGCAGGGCGTACCGACCGTTGGAGGTAAGCTCTTGAAAAACGCAAAAGTCGCGTGCCTCGTACGCCCGGCGGCGGGTATCGACCTTGAGGATGAGCGTGGCATTGACCACGGCCCGCGTTTCGCGCGTGAGGTGCAGGTTGTCGACCCGGATGCACTTTTCGGGCGTGGCCACTAACCGATTCTGCCCCGCACAGGCCGTTGAGAGCGCCGTAGCCAGCAACTGCCAGCATGTAGAAAGAGTCATGGAGAAAGGAAAGTTGGGCCGTATCCCCAGCCCAAGTGTACCGCCGGTTGAAATTACCCTCGTTTTGATTTCAGACCGTTCAAATAAACTACCCTGACTAAAAAGATTACAGCTCCCTCATTCTTTCGACGGTGATACCTCGGCTTTTAACCAGACCCCTTTTCATTTGCACGAGCAGTTGTCTGCTCGGTCTTAGTGGTTTAGCCTCGTGCGGATTCGACTACCCTTGTGGGGGCGAGCAGGCCTCGAATTCCCTCCAAGACGCAAAAAGCACTGGGGTCTTTCTGACGGCGCTTGTTCCCAGCAAGTCGGACTTTGTCCTGCCCAACGGCATACGCTTTTCAATAACGCATGTCTGGCTTGAAAAAGGGTGGAGCCGTAACTGCCAAACTCGGAAAGATGTGCTAACCGATAACAACCAAATTCTTATCTGCTTTCGCGACAGCAGTAGCCTCATGACGGCATACGGAATAGGCACTGATAAGAAAGGGATGTTTGGCAGTAGTGGCGCCCAGGCGCAAATTTTGGTAAGCAAAAGCGCGGCCGCCTCCAGCTATAAGCTCTTTGTCTTTCAATTGGCTTCCTCGCGGCGACCCCAGGTAGTGGACAGTTTGTCCTTGAGGCCTGTTCGGGACTAACGTTTTCGGTTATTCAGACCGTTTCGATGAACAACGAGGGCAATAATTGTACGTTCGCCTCATGGAACCCGAAACCGCACTCTTAGCTGCCATCCTACGCCAATCCCCCGAAGGTTCGCTGTGGCGCCTCTCGAAGGATTCATGGCAAGAGCTGCCACGTGTGCTCGGGCCGGACTTACTCCACCCCGGCGAAACATTCTGGTGGCACGTACGCATCACGACCGCAAATCGCCAGCGGCTACTGGCCGTAGCGGAGGCCCACGAGTTACCTGACAAAGTGGTGCATATGTCCCTCACCACGGCCCAAGGCCGCACGTTCTTTCGCGGCGAAGACCACTTGGATACCATCATTTGTGACTTCGATTTTCAGGGTCTGAGAGACATTTGCGGTAAGTTTCCCCGGCTGGAGCAAAGCATTGTCAAGATGGAAGGCCCTTTGTAAATGCTCCTTACTTTGAATTACGCGTTCAGAGCACCACCCTTTCGCTGAACGAAGTTTGCGTTCCTGCTAGCCCTTATGCAATACATCGCCTTGGCCTTCAACACGCCGGAACCCCACCTCACGGACTTGACGCGGCACTTACTAGTGTTGGCACAAGCGGCCGGCTATAGCCCCCGCGTCGATTGGCTGGAAATGGCTGGGGACGGATTGACTGCCTTCGTACAGAGCCGCTGCATCACCCGCGTGGTGTTCTTGAATTGTCCCTCCCGCCCGTCACTGAAGATATCGTCCGACGGTATTACGCAGGACGTGTTCAACAGTGCCTGGGACGGACGCTCCTCTAAGTTTGAGCAGTTCTTGGCCGACGTATCCGTTATCTGCGCTGAGCAGCCCTACTACGTCATCATGGGTGAAGAATGGTTTGTATACCAGTATGTCCGCTACCACGAGGGACCGTTGGCCAAGCTGGCAACCATACTGCACCTGAACCGCAGCTGGCGCTTCCAACTCTACAACTTCGAAACAGAATCCAACAGCGACGACAGTGAAACCCCACTCATCTTTCGCGTCATTCCCGGCACGGCGAACCCGGCTCAGTGGTAATAAGTGAACGTTGATTTGCCTCAACCACCATTTGTGTTGGCTTAAAAAGAGTTTTGTTCACTATAAATTCCACTCTTCTGTTGCCTCAATGTCCAACCGTCTTATCGTTCGCTATTTCAACCGCGTGTTATTTGGGTGCGTCATAGTACTGCTCGCCCTGCAGCAAGCAGGAGCCCAACGCTCGCCTACTCTGACTCTCCAAATTATTCCCACCACGTATTCCAGCCAGAGTTCACCTATTGCGGCTATCAATTTTGATTATACGAACCATTTTCATGTACTACTCACAAACACATCGACGGCTCCCATCAATCTGTTCGAAGAGTGGAACAGCTTTGGCTATTATGGTCTTTCTTTTGAAATCACCTACCCAGATGGTCGAATCGTGCGCGTGGGGAAAGCGATCCGCGGCTGGGACAAGAATTTTCCTTCTACGATCACCATTGAGCCCGGCGGTTACTATGTATTTAATGTGACTTTTAAACCGGACCAGTGGGAGAATTCCCCCTTACTTAAAAGACCGACCACACGCGGTATTCCCTGTCGAATGCGAGCAATCTACTCGATTGAGGCTGACCAATACTCCCGCGGAGAACATGCTTGGACGGGCAAGATTACAACGGCAGAAAGACCTTATATCATCTGGTAGCTCTTGCTACTGATGGTGATCGGACGATAAAATTATACTCGTTTTGATCGAATCACCGTTTCCCTAAACGCTCTGCTGGCCAACTGGCTTGGCCTCTTCCTTGTAAAAACCACCTCGGATACACGAGAAGATGCCCTCAGCTCCTTGGAGGAAATAATCGCATGAACTGTACTCGTCGAGGGGCATGTCCTGGGTGACGCTATCCACAAATAGCTTGATTGCCGCTCCGGACTGCAGCGTCAGCTCCACGTCCCCGCCGGAGGCCACGCGGGCACTTTCCACCGTTTCGCCTTCGTGAGCTGACAGGGTCGCTACCAGATAGGCTTCCGGGTCTTGCCAGGTGCAGGCCACGCGGCCGGCCCGTAGCAGCTTCCAAGCGCAGTACACCATGAGGTAGCGCACCTGGCCGGCTGCTGGCCGCAGGTGCAAGGTGAAAATGGAGCCGGTCCCGGGCCCGGCCTTCACCGCCACAACTTTGGTATCAGCGATGAGCCGCATGAGGGACGCGGAAAATGCCGATTCAGCGAGTTCTTCCATAGCCGAAGGTAGACTAGCAATCGCTCCTTCAACTGAACGGGCTGCGTTTACCTTCGGACCCTTTGGCTGAACGAACTTCTTTTCGTCACGCTCCCCATAAGCGTTGGTAGAACAGCTGGACTTCCTGGCGCAATTCTTCCTCACTGATTTCCCACGGAGATTCGGGGTGTTCCTCGTAGCAATCGCCACTAGTGAAGAGACGGTTCATCATCTCGTGAAACTGCTCTTGTCTTGGCGCCTGTTTTGGCAAAGGCTTGCCCCACGCTTCGTTGCGGTCATGCTTCCATTGCTTCATAAAGGCCGAAATGTATTCGTCCACCCTCAGGCGGTTACCCAGGTAATCCGCTAGAATGGGTTTGTAATCCGCTTCATTCATGGCCGCAGGGCAAGTAAAGTAGTTTGGAAGAAAAGTAGGGAACCAATAGACGTCCGCTTAAGCATGAACTTATGCTCGTTTCGCCGAATCACCGTTCTGATAAACTCTTTGAGTAATTTTGCCAGCAAAATTCTGCTCCCCCGTATAGCTCTGCCTGGTGTTTCGAGACGTTTCTTCCCCTAAAGGCCGAATTGGGCGCTTAGAGTACGGCCTGAGCTACTTCGCTTACCTAGTCGTTTTGGTCGTCCTCCAGCTCGTGTTTGGTCCCAACGAGAACGACAACCTTTTACTAGCCCTCTTCTACCTGGCGTCCTTTCTGCTGTGCTTGTGGTTCCTCGTGGCCCAGGGGGCCAAGCGGTGCCACGACCGCGGCAATAGCGGCTGGTACCAATTCATCCCTTTTTACGTGTTCTGGATGCTTTTTGCGGCGGGGGATAGCGGGGACAATGCTTATGGCCCCAACCCGAAAGCAGCTGCCCCAGCGGGAGAACGTAAGTAAGCCCGCTTAATTTCGAGCGCCCCTTCACGGCCGGATGCCCTTGGGACCGTTTTCTTGAATTGCACATTTGACCTATGGCCATGAAGAATACGACCCGTGCGGAATTAGCTGCCAACATCAAACAGCACCGGTGGTTGGTGTTCAACATCATGGAAGGCAACGAAACCGAACCGGCCTTCTCTTACACAGTGGGTTTGTTCGAGACGTTTGGCCACCCCGAAGTAGTGATTTCCGGCGTGAAGCAGGAGGCTGCCATGGGCATTCTCAACGAAATTGGTCACGGTGTCGCTGAAGGGCTGAAGCGAGAACCTGGGGTTCTCTACGACGATATCTTGGAGGGCTACTCCTGTGTATTTAAACCCGTTTCTTCGCAGAAGTACGAGGCATACTTTGGCCGAGCGTTAATCTTTTATGAGGGGCCTACCTTTCCGATGATGCAATGCGTCTGGCCCGATGCCCTAAAACGGTTTCCCGGCGAAGCGGGCTATACCCTTTCCACCCAGGAAGTATTATTCGAGCAGTAGAACGCTTGTTTTGGCGAATCCGACCGTTTCGCCAAACGAAAAGAGGCGATACCTTTCGACCAAGAGCTTCCAGTAGTAGAAGGTTTGCCGCTGCCCATGAGCCATAAAGAAGCCTATTTCCAAGACTTAGAATCCATCGTGACCGAACCCGTTTACTTGACTGCATCGCGGCAGGAACTGGAGAAAGAGACCGCCGAAAACATGTGGTCCCTTGGCGTGAGCGAGGAACTAGCCGGGGCGATTGCGCCCGAAGAGGTGCAGGCCTTTTTGCAGCGCGTCAAGCGCAACCGCCGTGAGCAACTCGCCCAGTGCGGGTGGCACGGTGGGTTGCGCTACTACCTCTGGCACGACCCGCAAGCGGGGCAGCTGCGGTTCAACTTCATCAGCGCGCTACACAACGCCTTGCCATTTGCGGCCCCTGTCGATGAGTGTGCGGACGAGGCCTCTATTATCCGCGCTTGGCTGCAAAAGAGCGGCAGTATGACCTCACAACTGCTGGATTCAGCAGAATACCGGGTGCGGGTGTATGAGGAAGTACTCCTGAGGCAATAATTGTGTTCGTAGACCGTAACGCTCATTACTTTGAGCAGCGCGCGTGCAGCGTTCTACCGTTTGACTGTTCACCTTTCTTTTTTCTGACAATCCTGAAGCATGCGTAAGCAAGGATTCCTTACTCAGTTCCTCTACCTTATTCTCTACGCAGCAAGTGGGCTCTTCACCTTGTTCTGGGCCAGTGTCTTCTTTCTCGGGTCGGAGGATACCGTTTTCCGGCAGATTGAAGAGCACGGATTGTTGGTGCTGTTTTTAAAGCGATTTCTAGGTTTTGCGATGCTGGGCGGGCTGGTCGCCTTAAGCATCACGGTGCCTAGTATCCTGCTTCAGGTTTGGCGGAAGCAAAAGTATTGGTCGGAATCTGAAGAGGTATTTAAACGGGCCCTTTTCTCGCAAGTACTTTGTGCGTTGTTCGGTAGTGCGTTTTTCTCCCTTTCGGTAAGGGGCAGTATACCAGATGTAAAATCTGCCATTGACCACTCCCTGATTAGTGATGAAGCAAGCATGCCACTTCGGTCTTAAATCCAGTCTACACACTCTTCATTCCGCTATTCGGACCGTTTAGCTGAACAAGTAATTGTCACTGCTCGTGGCCTATTTGCAGACACTTGCCCGCACGTCTGTTGAACCTCGAATAGTAGACCAACCCGGGAGGCTAGGAGTTGCTGCGCTTTTTCCAGGGCTATAACCTTGCAAAATCCAGGTAAAACAGGCTCACATTTCCTTCCTTATCATCCATTCTCTCTTAAGTGAAATGTTGTGTATGATTCGCACTTCTACTATTGCCCAGTTGACCCTCCTGCTCTTGTCCAATTTATTGATCGCGTGTAAACCGGATTTGGGTTCTGCAAAGGGCAACTTTGGCCAACATCCTCAACTGCATCTTCAACAACACAGATTCTCTGCCTCGAGTCAGCGCCTGTTAAACCAGTTTGCAGAGGCCCATACCCTAGCTGATAGCGTCGTGAAGCTGGCAATTCCCGATAAGAGGCACTGGCAATATTTGATCACCGACTATGGCTTGTCGTACCCTTACTGGGAGGCACATCCCACGGATACGTTGCCGGGTCCAGCCCTCGAGTACAAATTCTACTATGGGTTGCTGTACCGTGGTGATACCATTCGTTCTGCCATTGTCAGCATCAGTCCTAACATGCGGGTCAACACAACTGAATTAGCGGAATTAGTAGCCTATAATCACTTTCTGATGGGGAATCTGGAAATAGGCCCTAAACAAGCCTTTGCGATTGCCTCCGCTTATGGAGTAAAGGAAAAAGAGGCATCCATTACTTTCCATGGTAATAGCTTTTACAGCGATCAATTCTTCACCCTGCAGCAAGTCAAGGCTACTTACCACGCCATGGGGGAAGTCGCTCCGGCAAGCTTTTATTGGGATATCCAGAGTACGTGTGATGGTTGCGCCTCCTTAAAAGTGAACGCAGCCAACGGAAAGGCTTTTGCCGTCGGCAAAACGGTATTTATATATTGATAAAGTATAGTTTTATCAAGAGTTCAGGAAGAACCCTCGCTTAATAAATGGAGCGTGTTTACCGTTGGACCGTTTCCGTGAACACATCACTAGTGCTTGGATTGGTCTATTTCGTAGCTTGCTCGCACAAATAAGCGGAATACCCCGCTTTGCTTACCCCATACTCCGGCAAGGATGGAAACGCTGACTTGGCTGCAAGACTGGTACCGGGCCCGGTGCGATGGGGAATGGGAATTCCGTGAAGGCATCAAGCTGCTTTCCACGAGCAACCCGGGCTGGAGCGTGGAAATCAACGTGTCGGATACCCCTTTAGAGGACGCATACCTTCCCTTGACTAAGTTCGACCGGTCGGAGAGTGATTGGTACGGCTACTTCCTGGAAGACGCCTTGTTTGTCGGCTCCGGCGACCCGGCAAAGCTGGAAGTCATTTTGCGTGTGTTTCGCAACCTGATAGAAAACGGCATCCCTTCGCCATCCAACGCCTAAACGCTCGTTTCGCTATCCTGACCCTTTGGGTGAACGCGTCTACTCTAGTGCTAAGTCGTATTCGCGGGGTGAAGAAGCGTTGGTGACCAAACGCCATCCGAGCCGGAGTTTCTCTTCCGCTTCGGGGCCAACCCAGAACATGCCGATTCGGCGGCTACGCTGTTTGATGAGTTTGACCAACGCCCTAAATAATAGGCCAGAGTAGGAGACGCGCGAGAAGGTTGTTACAAAACCCGCTACCAGTACGGCCTCCCCAAACTGGCCGCTGGGTTTGAAACGGGCTAGTTCTGGATTCAGCAGCTGGTCGACGGGATACGCGTAACCGCCCTTGCGTAAAGAGATTTCTCGTACGACAATGCCCTCGTCTGGATGAGTGAGCAAGTAGTCAGGAGAATGAATCCAATCCCCAATGGCTAAGTGCCTCAACGATTCTGCCACCAGGGAAGAAATGGCCGGGACATTGGGTACAGTAGACGTGCCCGTGCAGTAATAAGACCGGTTATGGTGTGCTTCAAAGGACTCGAGTACCGCTACTTGTTCGGCAGGAGTGAGAAAGAAGTAGAAGCTGTGGCCGCGAGTTGACATAGGCCTCAAAGTAAGTAAATCCTACTTTCGCCAGAAGCACCGTTTGGCTGAACTTCGGAAAGAGCTATCTATTGACACTTGATAATAGTAAGGAGTATGCTCAAAATTGACCAAGAGCAATTTTTTGCCAGTCTAAAGATTACGCAAGCCTATTGTGCCCAGCAGCTACAACAGCCGTGGCAGAGTGAATTTTTGGCACTACGCACCAGCTTACAGCCAGTTTATCAGAATCAGCAGTGGTTTATAACCGCACGGGGAGTAAAGGGTGAAGCAGCGAGGATAGGACTATCGGAGTGGCTACGCCATACTGACCCCTATCATTCAGCGCGCTTCGCTGAGGTGTTTGCCCAACAGCTTGCGTATAAGTCGGCAGCAAGCGCTGAGTTAACGCGACAGGTTTTCTATCCAGGCCGGATACTGGTCGCCGAATATGGTTCGAACATTCCCGACGGCGCGGTAGAAGTAGAGACAGCTGGTTTTTTCGACGAGTGTGACCTGCCACCAATTGATACCTGGTTTTACAATGGCTACAGCGAGCCTGAAGGAGGCATTCTATTTGCCTGGATTCCGGAACAGTTTCTGGGCCTTGCTCAACTGGCGATAGACATGCAATTTTTGGGCATTTTGCACTGGTTCGTTACCCCTCAAGGGTGGGAGTGTGACCCGTACGCATCACACCCGTAGGTAACATAGGCCTCCTTCAATTGAACGGATCGCGTTTACCTTCGGACCCTTTTCTTGAACAGTAAAGGGGAGGGGTCCACTCTAGGAAAAGTGGTAGCTTTCCCGCCCGTTATGCTTCACCAACCTGCCCTGCCCACTGCTCAAACGCCTCGCGGGCTTCGGCTAACCTGCCTGCTGGGCTTGCTGGGGGCCCAGTTCCCCGGCTGGGCGCAAGAAGCCCCGACGCCCTTGCATGCCTTCTTGCAGCAGCACTACGACAGCACCATCGTCTACCACGTCGGGTCCTCGTGGTACAACGCGCCGAACTATATCATCTTGGCCAAGCACCGGGGCGGGGTGGACGCCTTCACCTATGCCAACCCCTACCGGGACGGACTAGGCCACTACTACCCCGGCCAGCTCGTCCGCCACTTTAGCAAGGAGGACACCCGATTTCGGGCGACGCGGCCCGATACCAACCGCTACCTGGTGCCCCGCGCCGGGGACCCAGCGGAGCTGCGGCGCGCCTGGCAGCAGCTGCACCCTACGCGGTTCTGGTCCGTACGCGGCGACGGGGAGCGGCCCGCTACACCGGCGTCCTGCTTCATCGACGACGGGCCCGAGCACGTGTTTTACCTGCTTGACAAACGCGCCATCCGGGTCGTCCGCTTTTACGCCCCGCAAGAGTTGCAAGACTGTGAGGATGCGAGGCAGGACCCGGGCCGAGCGCAGGCTTTGGCCACGATTCAAGTATTGCAAGCATTGATTCCGCGTGTACGATAAAGGCTCGTTTTGGCGAATCCGACCCTTTCACTGAACTCTTATTCAAAAACGGGGCGAAAGCATTTTCTTGCGAAAGAACCCGCCCGCTTATGGCGAAATTACCAGCATCCCTTCTCCAAAGAATACGATAACGTGTCCAGTTCTAAAATCCTTGCTGTCTTGGTATCTTCTTTAGTCTCGCATACTGCTCACAGTCAATCCAAAGTAGGTATTGTGAAGATTAGCTCCGTTGATACGGTTATAAACAATAAGCCAATTCACTACGAGACCTTCTACAACCGATTTAATCATAAAAGGGGAATCGTGCTAGGGCGCAGCAGGATTGAGTGTGAGATCGTTATCAAAGAAAAGACATTTGCCATCCTGCCCGGCAACAGAGATACCCGAAAATTGTATCTGCATACAAATTTAACCCGCAACGATGTGGTCTTCAATTCCATGAATACGGAGAAGAACAAGGACGGCATATGGGTACATTATTCGGCTGCACATCGGGTTGATTCAGTGGCGTGTTACGACGATCAGGGGCTACGCCTAGTGCTGCAATTCCGAAAGAATGGTTCGCCGAGAGTGATGCATCGCTATAAGAATGGCCAGCGACAAGCCCTAGGGCCCTGGCTGTATGATAGAAGAGGCAGAGTTATGAATATCTCCCCAGATTTTTGAGGGGTAGTTCGTAAAATGCCTCGTTTCGCTTTTTGGACCGTGGCTGTTGCAGAAGTGCTAGCCGGCAAGTTGCTGAATTCGTAGCAAGAGGATGCAAGGCAGGAAAGATTTCACCGACAAGGTCGTGACTCGTTTTCGGCTCTCCGAACGGGTTCCGACTCATAACCTGTACCGGCGGCTGGCCGAGCTGGTCGACTGGCGTTTTCTTTACGAAGAGACCAAAGCGCTCTACAGTCACACGGGCCAGCCCTCGCTCGACCCGGTGGTGTTTTTCAAGCTCGTGCTCGTGGGCCGGCTGGAAAACCTGATCAGTGACCGGCGCTTGGTCGAGCACTGTGCCCTGCGGCTCGATATCCTCTTTTTCCTGGGCTACGAAGTGGATGAGGAGTTGCCTTGGCACTCGACCGTGAGCCGCACCCGCCAGCTATTTCCAGCCGCCGTATTTGAGCGCCTGTTTGACCACGTCTTTGCCCAGTGCGTAGCCCAGGGGCTAGTGGCCGGCGACACGCAAGCCGTCGACTCCGCCCCGGTCAAGGCCAATGCCTCGCTGGAAGCGGTGCTGGAAAAGGGGCAGGTGAGCGCCCGCGGCCCGTTGCTGGTCACAGGTGAGCTGGTGGCCACGGCGCCTGCGGCTCACCTGGTAACGGCCCCGGCGCACCAGCTGCGGAATCTGGCCACGGCCCAGGCTCGGCGACAGGGCACGCAATCGGGCGCCTTGGGCGCACAGCATGACAAAGCCCGATTGCTGAGCAACAAGACCCATTATAGCCCCACCGACCCGGATGCGCGCATTTCCATTAAGCCCGGCAAAGCCCGGGCGCTCAATTACCTCTGCAGCCTAGCCGTGGACACGGCCCACGGCGTGATCAGCCACGTGCAGGCTGATTTCGCCGATAGCCGCGATAGCCTGCACTTACCCCGCCTGCTCACTGGGCTGCAGCAGCGGTTACGAGCGCAGCAGCTGCGCATGCATGAGCTGCTGGCCGACGCGGGCTACGCCAACGGCTTGAATTACGCCCTGCTCGAAGCCCAGCAGGTCACGGCCTGGATTCCGGTCTTTGGCCAATACAAGGCCACTATCGAAGGCTTTACCTACGATGCTGAGCAGGACGTTTACCACTGCCGGGCGGGCAAGGCGCTGCCGTTTCGCAAGTGCGATATGACGGCCGACGGCACCGGGCTAAAAATCTACTGGGCCACCTGCTCGGACTGCCAGCAGTGCCCGCTCAAGTCTACCTGCATACCCGGGGCCAAGCGCAAGCAGCTCACCCGCACGCTCTACGACGCACCCTACCGCCGGGCTTGGCAGCGCCAGCAAAGCCGACAGGGACAGCGCATGCGCCGGGTGCGCCAAGGCACCGTCGAGCCCGTCTTCGGCAATCTGATCCAGCACTACGGCCTGCGCCGGATGAACGTGCGTGGCCAGGCCGGGGCCCACAAAACCATGCTGCTCACAGCCGTGGCCTACAACCTGAAAAAGCTGCTCAAGCACCGTGTCAACCGGCAAGTGAGCCTGGCCATGGCCCTGCCACAGCCGATATTAGCCCTTATTAGGCGCTCGCAGGGCCCAACTGGCCGACCTTGACGCACAGATGAGACCTCGGACAGCAGCTGGCAGGAAAAAGAGGGTAACGAAACGAGTTCTGCAACAGCCACGAATGTCCTCTTTGTATGACTAAAAGAGAAAATGTCTTCTGCGAATGTTGCTAGTAGGCCAGTAGGAATATAGGTGAATTCCTCCATTCCCGTCGTCACTTCTTGGCGTTTCTTGAGCGTGAAATGCCGCCGGGACATCAGGCGATTGTCATCTCCATAACGAAACTCCACGCCTGTTGTCTCTAGCTGCTCTATGGAGGTCTCCTTGCTTTTCGCTCCCTTAGGGTTGTATTCAGTCAGTTGCGTAAAAAAGAGCTTGCCTTTGTCAAAAAGCTGCTCTTTGATGGGCCGGTTCTGCTCATCATAGGCGGTGCGTTTGAGCCGCCCGGTAATGCCGCCACCGTCAATCGTGGATTCCACTTCATTGCCTCGCTTATCATAGACAAACGTTTCGTCACTGACGAGCTGCCCTGTTGGGTCAACCAGTGTTTTGCGCGCTAATTGCCCGACAGCATTATACTCCAGGTGCTGTACTTCCTTTCCTGTATACCCATCGGTTACAGAGACTAGCTTCTGGCTTTCATTATAGCGATAGCGCCAAAAAGTTGTATCCTTAATGGACGAATGCGTGCGCTTAGAATAAAGTACTTGATTGTCTGCGTTGAATTGCTGGACGAGGGAGTGCTTGATGGTCTCGACTAAAAAACCATCGTCGGAGGAAGCGATGGTATTGCCGTTTAGATCATACCGTTCAGTAGCGGCTAGCCTACCCGCTAAATAGATGTTCGCCGTGGTTATGTGCTGGGCTTTAAGAAGCGACGCGTCGTTCGTCTGAGCAAATGCAAAGGCGGGCAGAATAGCAAACACGCAGAGTAGCTGCAGCTTCGTTTTCATAAGGTAATCCTGAAGGGAAGTAGGCAATGGCAGCCAAAGGTAGAAGCCCACGTTCACCTAAACGGTCCTGCCGTGAACGCGCTCTGTTTAGTCGAAGGAGCGATAAATTTGGTGCTATTCTAACTTCTCCGGTTCATTGATGGCGCAGTGCTTGCGATTGCGCCCGGTATTGCTGGAGCAGACGCGTGAGGTGTGAGGCACTAATCGCCAATTCGCGAATATTCAGCTCGCGCACTTCGTTTCCTGCCCGGTAGTAGAGAATTGTATCCGTGCCCCGGCCGAGCCGAACCTTTCGCACTTCTTCGTCCCGAATGGTTTTCCATACATCTACTGGTGCTGAGCCGAGTTGTATTCCCCGTTCGCTGATAGTCAATTGGGGCCGATTATTCCCTAAGAGCCAGAGCTGGCGGCCGATAACAACGAAACTCCCCAGTCCAATCAAGAAAATGAAGGGCGCCCCGAATCCCAAAGGCCTGACATTCCACAGCTGGTGCACGGCAGTAGCTACAAAAGCTACGCACACGACCAAGTAGCTTAATAGGTTAACAGTAGAGTAGCGAATGACAGATTCAGGCGGTAAGGACTCGTTTTCCATTAGAGGCGGGGTTCGTTCTAGTGACCGAGAAGCTAAAGCGAATGGGCTTAACCAAGTCTTGTTCAGCGAAACGGTCCGCAGGTAAACGCGGCGATTCAGCTCAAGGAGGGTTATTTTTAGGGATGCGAACACGCCTTCTTTTCACCGTTGGGTTCTTGTTGGCCCGGCTGCCGCCTGAGAGTCAGGCACAGGGTAGTTGTGTGTCCGGCCACCTCGTAGAGGCCTCGTCGCAGGCGCCGTTGCGCTTTGCGGCCGTGCGGCTGCAACGGGACGGGGCGGGGGCCGTGGCCGACGAGCACGGCTACTTCGAGTTGGAAAGCAGCGCGGCCTGGGTCCAGGATTCCCTGGTGGTCTGGAGCGATGACGTGCGCGCGGCCCATTGGGTAACCAGCGGCCACGCGGTGGGCCTACGCCTGGCCGTGGCCCTGCCGCCCGGTCGAGAGGGGAAATGGGGTTACGTTGGCACCCAGCATGCTTTTCGGGTGAAGAATGATTCCCTCGCGCGCGGCGGTACCCTACGCACGGCCTCGTTTTACATTGGCGCGGGGGCCCTGCCGCGCAAGGTGTTTCGCGTGCGCCTGTACGACGTGGCAGGCAACAGGCCCGGGGTGGATGTGCTCACGGAAAATGTTCTCATGCTGGCTTGGCGAGAAAATCAGTGGTTCACGGTAAACCTGGCTCCTTATCACTTGGCCGTACCGGATGCGGGCTACTTCATCGCCTTGGAGTATTTTCCGGATGAGGGCATACGCAATTCGTATTTTGACTCCATACTGGTCGACTACATGCCCACCGGGCCATTCATGTGGCCGGTGTGTGAGGCGAATACGCGCAATGTCTGGAGCTACGTCATCGGCACGGGCTGGAAGCTGTTACCGCTGGATAACGGGCTGTATGGCCGCTACGGCGCTATGATAAAGCTGGAAGTAGACCCGCCGAAATAACGACACGGCCTTGAGTAGCCAGTGCATCGAACGGAGTTCACGCAAACGGTGGCAAGGTAAACGCGCTGTTCAAATGAAGGAGGCCAAACTTTGGCGAAACCATTGATCAGATTTGGCAATCCATTTAATTCTTTCATTCGTTACTCTAACTCAAAATGAAAATTTTTATAACACTTTTTCTTGCTAATTTATCTCTATTAACTGGGTGTAACAAGTTGACACCATGCGATGTTTATAAAAAACGGTTCCTTAATAAACAAGCTTACCTGGTAATTAGCGACAGAGGAAATAACGGAAATGATTTGCACCTAAAAGGATACAATCCGATAACTAGTCAGCGCGCTGAATATAAAGGAATGGACGGATTGTATATATATTTAAGAAATAGTATAGATGTTGGAGATACTCTGGAAAAGAGAATTAATGAACCTAATTTTATAGTTAGAAAAAAGCGTTATAATATTAGTATAGAGTATAGCTGTAATGGAAAATCATACGATTTTATTGTACCTGACACTTTGCGTAAAACAAAATAGTGTGAACAAGTCAATTATAGTATTTGCAGTAATAACTCTTTAGTGAACACCACTTTATAGGCCCAATGGACCAACCAAGGTCCAGGTGGTCAATCACTCTCCTCTGTAACGTTCCTTAATGCCAATTCTGGTTGGGCGTGTGGTTCTGCGGGGAGCTTGTAAAAGACCAGTGACGGCGGCACGACATGGCAATACCTGTTTTATTTTGCTACGCCAAGACTGCTCAATAGGCTGCGGGCAGTAGGGAATCCTTTCCAGCGACAAGTGCTGGTCATAGTCGATACGCCGCTTAATCCGCAGCCCACCGCAACCTATATCAGCACCAATACGGGTACATTTCAGGTACAGGATTACGGTGGTGCTCTGAACGCGTAATTCAAAGTAAAGAGCATTTACAAAGGGGCTTCCATCTTGACAATGCTTTGCTCAAGCCGGGAAAACTTACCGCAAATGTCTCTCAGGCCCTGAAAATCGAAGTCACAAATGATGGTATCCAAGTGGTCTTCGCCGCGAAAGAACGTGCGGCCTTGGGCCGTGGTGAGGGACATATGCACCACTTTGTCAGGTAACTCGTGGGCCTCCGCTACGGCCAGTAGCCGCTGGCGATTTGCGGTCGTGATGCGTACGTGCCACCAGAATGTTTCGCCGGGGTGGAGTAAGTCCGGCCCGAGCACACGTGGCAGCTCTTGCCATGAATCTTTCGAGAGGCGCCACAGCGAACCTTCGGGGGATTGGCGTAGGATGGCAGCTAAGAGTGCGGTTTCGGGTTCCATGAGGCGAACGTACAATTATTGCCCTCGTTGTTCATCGAAACGGTGGTTCAGAGGCCGAGAAAGGGCCGCTGCCTGCGTCCCCTCACATAATTGTACTTATACGACAGGATTATGAGATCCTTCCTACTTGCTTTTGGTGCTTTCATCATACTTGCTCTGCAACAAGCGCCCTCTAGAGCCTGTTATGGACTAGTGGCGCGAAAAACGCCTTTTGCCAGCAAGAGTGTCGCGAAGGCCAGGAAATGAAACTGTTGCATGGTCAGGGCCAGGCGTTCGTAGTCGCGGGCCAAGCGTCGGAAGCGAGCGGCCCAGCCGAAGCTGCGCTCGACGACCCAGCGGCGGGGCAACAGCACAAAGCCGGTTTGTCCGGCTGGCTTGGCAATAACCCGTAAGTCAATATCGTGCACGGCAGCGGCGTATTCGGCTGCCTCGCCCGTGTAGCCCTGATCCACATACGCCACCTGTACCTTTTGGCCCGTGACCTGCTGCACTCGCTGGCAGAGCGCCTCCACCTGCCCGCGGTCGGATTCGTTGGCCGGCGTGACGACGGCGGCCAGCAGGTGGCCCAGCGTGTCGACGGCCACGTGCACCTTGCTGCCCTTGCGCCGCTTGGCCCCGTCGTAACCGGCGCGGGCCCCGCTTTCGGGTGTGCTCTGCACCGTGCGCGAGTCCAGAATCACGGCCGTGGGCTCGGCCTCGCGGCCGGCCAGCACCCGTGCCAGTTCGCGCAAATCGGCCATCATGTGCTCAAAACAGCGGTTATCCCGCCATCGGGCCCATTGTTGATACACGGCGGCCCAGGGCGGCAAGTCGTGGGGCAGGTAACGCCAGCCGCAGCCAGTTTTGACCAGGTA
This sequence comes from Hymenobacter canadensis, assembly GCF_027359925.1. NCBI lineage: Bacteria > Pseudomonadati > Bacteroidota > Cytophagia > Cytophagales > Hymenobacteraceae > Hymenobacter > Hymenobacter canadensis. Next base: position 85,784 of record NZ_CP114769.1, read on the forward strand.
ACGCAGGGCGTTGAACACATCGCGCAGCGCATGCTCGCGTTGCGGCGCCTCTTCCCGCACCAGGGCCAAATAGGGTGCTACAAACATCCATTCTGTATCCGATACGTCGCTGGGGTATCCGCTTTGCTGTGCCATACCCCAAATTACGCTACCAGTGCATAACAGGCTCTAGTTTAGTGGCTAATGGCAGTTCGTCGAAGTCGAGAGCGGCAAGCGCAACCACCGCCCGCAGCTGGCCGCCGCCATGGCCGAGGCCCGTAGGGTAGGGGCGACACTGCTCATCGCCAAGCTTGACCGGCTTCTCGCGCAACGCCGGCTTCATCTTCGCCCTGCGCGACTCGGACGTGGACTTCGTGTGCTGCGACATGCCCGATGCCAATACGCTTACCGTGGGCCTGTTTGCTGTCATTGCCCAGCACGAGCGAGAAACTATCAGCAAACGCACCAAGGAAGCACTGGCGGCCAAGAAGGCACGCGGGGCCCAGCTCGGCACACCGGCCAACCTGACGGCCTCGGCCGTTAGCAAAGGCCTGGTAGTACGGCAGGACAATGCCCGCACCCACCAGGCCAACCGACAGGCGGCCCGGCTCGCCTCGCTGCTGCAGGGCCAGGGCCTCACGCTGCAGCAGATTGCTGAGGAGTTGAACGAGGCCGGCTATCGAACACGGCGGGGCAAGGCGTTCTTCGCCATGACCGTGCAGCGATTGCTGACCAGGAATGTCGCCGGCATGCTTCCTGGCAAAACAGAAAAATCATAGGTTTGTGGCGCCGGCCGGGTTTAAAGGTGTGTGTCCCGGCGCCGGCCCATCTACTGCAACGCAAAAGCCCCTTCCGTCAGGTTGGGGCTTTTGTTATCGCTAGCTATAATACAGACTTATTAGCTGTCAAAACATGCGGGCAGCGAATGCTTATCCCAATGGCTCAACGCTACCAGAAACCACGCTACCGATCTAACTCTTCACCGGTAAACCAATTGGTATTGCACGAATGCCAGGCAATCTGGCTGCAAATACAAAGCCCCTTCGCTTCGGCTACCCCCAGAGAACACTACGACTAGTTAGTGGAACTCCCTATAATGCGCGCGGGGTAAGCCGACAGACGCCAGCACAGGTGAAAGCATTGGATTGCAAGAATGCACAACCGGATCCTGGTCAAAACTAAAAAAGCAAAAGGCAATTCAACAGAATACAATCTATTTCAAGTTGAATAGTTTATGCATTATGATGTTAAAAACATCAGGGAAGAACCCAAATATAGATATCAAAATAATAGTCATAAACAAATATACTATTAAATATCCATATCTAACAATAAACAAAGGACTTTTATTAATCGTTTTTTCGAATTCAGGAGAGTTTTTCATAAATTATTATTGACTTAAACTTGATTTATAGGATTCAATTAAAACAATGAAACCTTTGATGTGTATTATTATTACTAGGGTAAAGATTAGATCATTTTCTACGATTAATCACCAAGTTCAAGCTGGTTTTTTATCAAATTAAGATAAGCCCCATTAGCCTTCACTAATTCGTCATGAGTCCCTTCTTCAATTATCTTTCCTTTCTCAAGAACAACAATTTTGTCCGCATTTTTGACTGTACTTAGCCGATGCGCGATAATGACAACTGTTTTGTTCTCAAAGAACTTATTAAAATTCTCAACTATCACTTTCTCATTATTAGCATCAAGGGAGCTAGTAGCCTCATCCAACAATATAATATTTGGATTTTTATACATAACCCTGGCAATCAAAATGCGTTGCTGTTGACCTGTACTTAAACCAATGCCAGCATCGCCGATTTTGCTGTTGAACTTCTGAGGCAAGCCGTCAATGAAATCTAGAATATTTGCCATTCTGGCCGCGTTCCTAAGACGCTCTAGGTCTACATTTTCAGAATCCAAAGTTATATTCTTTGCGATTGAATCAGAAAAAATGTACCCGTCTTGCATTACAGCTCCACAATTACTCCTCCATTTCGATGAGCACAAAGTAGAGAAATTTACGTCACCTACTACTATATTTCCTCCAGTGGGATTATAAAATTTCAATAATAATTTCAGCAATGTTGTTTTCCCACTGCCACTCGACCCAACAATTGCGGTAACTTTATTGATCGGTATTTTTAAATTTAAGTTATTAAATATCTTAGGCGACCCAGGACCATCATAATTGAAATCAACCTTGTTAAATTCAATATAGGAGTCCAGCTCAGAGACATTCGTTAAATTTGTAAAATTCACGATTCCATTGTCCTCATCAGGCTTAGAATATATATCGCCTAAGCGTTTAAAACTTATCTTAGCATTTTGCAAGGATTTAAAGAAATGAACAAAATCTTCAATGGGAGCATTCAACTGGCCAATTATGAATGATACGCTAAGCAAGACACCCAACGAGATATCACCTGTAACTACTGCTTTTGCTGCAATAAATATTATAATAATATTTTTCAATTGATTTATAAATTGAAACCCGGTCTTTTGATTTTGCTCAATAGACAGATATTCATTCTTTAAATTAAATAAGTCGACCTGTATTTTCTGCCATTCAAATCGCTTATATGATTCTGCATTATTAAGCTTAATCTCTTTCATACCTTTAACCATTTCCATTAAACTATTCCTGTTATAACTATTGAGCTCGAATAGTCGGTAGTTAATAGATTTTAATTTATTCATAAAAAGGTATATCCAACCTATTGATAGCAAACTTCCTGATATAAAAACCAGAAAAAGTGCAAAGTCATATACACACAATAGTATAGAGAATACCAAGAAATTGAAAAATGAAAATAAAGTATTTAAAGATGAAGAAGTCATGAATGACTCTACATTAGAATGATCGTCAATACGAAGTAAGATGTCAGTATGAAGCTTAGTATCAAAAAAGGCAATTGGAAGACGAGTGAGCTTATAAAGAAAATCGGATATTGCATTAGCGCCAATTTTAGTTGATAGGAATAGCACTATTCTACTTCTGACGAGATCCAACGAGGTTGAGCCAAGAAACAACGCTACTTGGGCTGTCAATAAGCCAATTATGAGAGATATATTTTTGAATTTTATCGCTTTATCAACCAATTGCTGCGTTATTATTGGAAATAACAAGTTGATTAAAGAACCAACTAACATACCAATAATAATTTGCAAACATAGTGATTGATGAGTTTTCAGATATTTAAAATAGCTAAAAAGACCTGCTTTTTTTTCAACTATATTTTTTACTGTGTGAAATTTCTCGTTCGGTTCTAGAATCAAGGCGATGCCTTTACTAGAGGTATGGTCAAGCCAGTTATTGCCAAATTCAGTTTCGTTAAGGCTAATAATTCCAAACCCTGGGTCGGCAATTTTAATTCCTTTGTTTGTTTTTGACAACGCGATAACATAATGATCTTGTCGCCAATGCAAGATACAAGGAAACACTGCACTAGATAACTGATCATAAGTGACCTTGACAGGCATTGTTTTTAATCCAATTGCATTGGATCCAGCAATGATGTTGGCAAGCGAAGTTCCAGATCTATTCAAATGGCATTTATCGCGCAAATCTAAAATATCATATTCTTTTCCATGATATTTAGCAATCATTTTCAAACAAGTTGGTCCACAGTCCAAGCTCTCTAATTGTCTATAGAATTTAAAGTTTTTCATGCGAATTATTGTTTAAATTAATATGAGCAGGCTATTAAATACTTGCAAGTATGCGAGCTTTTAACAGTATTAAATACACAAGCTGATGAATCAACTTTCACCCATTTAGATCAAATTTAATGGATGTCATTTTCATAAATCAGATTATTTGTATGCGAAATAGCAATAATACTTTTATTACTACTTCCAGTTTTGTTAATTTCAAATGTGCCATCACCTAAATCTATTAGGTCATCCATTATAATGATATTATATCGAGTCTCAAGATCCATAACTCCGATAATCCTATCGTGTGATGCGTACCAAAGTTTCTGAAATTCTCTTGAGGAAATTATTTGTTCTAATGGATTAACACCTACGTGCCCAAAACTTTTTTTATGATGTAGACAGTTTTTTACTTCTCCTTCACTATTAATACACACCTTCTTGTTATAGTAAGGATTATACTTCAAAGCTTCAGTGAAATAATCAACATCGACAATATACTTATTTCTATCGCTGCTTTCCAATTCATTAATACTTTTATTCATTACCCGAACCGAATTTTGTTCACTATGAATAAAATCAGGGCAGCTATACCAAACCACTGCTTCCAACTTTTTAAAAGTGGTCGTCAACGAGTAGAGATCTCCCAATGATATCAGATCACTATATTTAATAGCTAAAATTACCGATCGTGTTGTGGTCTGGTCAAGACGATTCAATACGTTATGTAAATCGGGGAGCGAAAAAATATCTGTCAATTCAACTCTTAGTTCAACGTAAGCACAAATAAGATCGTCCAGTTGATCAATAAGGCCATACAGATCAAAGCCACCACCATTATATTCAATTACGGCACTACTGATATGTTGAGAGGAAAGGTATGACAGGTCTAACTCAGGAAATGCACTTGGCTCGCAAGTGTAAAAAGCAAGATTATTATCTAAAAGGAAATAAATATATGAAAACACAGTTTCCCTATTATTATTTCCGTAGCATTTTACCACATCATCGATAGGAGAACAGCTTATTTTTTCAATAAGATCCAACATGGAATTAGGGATAAACTTCATATTACAACGTTGCAAGTCACATATTAAGCTACGGTCTTTGCCCCTAACCGGAATACAAAACGCATATAATTTCAAGTAATTTTCCATGATGTATTTTGTTGATTAAATTTTAGTAAAAACCAATTTTGAAATTGGCTTATTGGAGCTGTAACATTTAAGAAACGTTGATTGGTGCTTAATTGACAAACTAAATTCAGTGTTTGCATACATTTCACCAACTTCCGATATCTCTTCTTTATCCATTATTTGATAGAACAATGGCAATTTATTTAAGTCTTGTTCAAGAACAAATGTTTTAGATTGGTCCATTTTTAGATCGTTTAAAATGTCTGTTGTCAGTTTTTAATGCATGGATTATTATTCTCTGCTAACCAACTAGCAATCTCTCTTTCGACATTATAATTACAGCGTTGAGCTGGAGCACTATATTGCCCGACTGGATTGACTTCCAGAAAATAATATTTATTATCCTTAGTCTTGATGGTGTCGATAGAACCAGTATTTAACTGAAGATGATGCATTAACTTTATCAAGTTTGCCTCATATTCTTCAGGAAGACTATATGGAACCCATGCAATATTTTTTTTGTTCTGATAATTTAGTTTTATATCAACGTTTTTGTTTGAATTATCATTAACAAGAATAGCTGTAGAGTAAAATTTATTCGCCATAAAAAAAGTACGAATCTCAAAATCACCTTCTACTCTCTCCTGAAATAATGAGGGAAAGAAAGTTTCATTGCCTTCAAGTATTTGATTTTTAGTAATAGAAGTAGTGTAAGCTGAATAAGCAAAATTGTCACGCACAAAATATCCACTATGATGAATAGGCTTTGTGATAATACGTTCATTACAATCTTGATAAAAATCCAATAGGCTACTTTTAGATTTAAGGATTTTAGTTTTAGGTACTAGAATTCCCAATGAATGTGCTTCGGCGGTTACTTCAAGCTTATTGACATCTATATTTTTGTAGTTAGGCATCCACTTTTTACCTTGTAGCGCAGTGAAAAGATAGTCAGCTAAGAAACTAAGTTCTACATTAGCTTCTCTTTCAAGCTGAGAGTTTAGCTTTTCACATTGCTCATCTAATTGCAACTCAACTTTTTTATTAAAACGCCTGTACCAAATAACATGAATATCATTTATCAGGTCGATGCCTTTATAAAATATTTTGTTTTGAGTTACATCAATATCTAAATCGTTCTTTAGACTCGCTAAATCATCAATGGTGATTTTAATAAATTCTTCTTTTTGATGTAGTAACCACTCTACAACAGCATCAGTACCTTGTTCATAATGCTGATAGGTTAATATTAGTATCATATTACAAAAAGATTTATTTTAAGCGATTGATTAAAATAAGTAAGGCAGTTCACACGTTGGTATGGACTGCCTTACTTATTTATTTGAATCACATGAAACTATAAATTACTTTTCAACTAGCAAAAGTTTCACGATATTCTAATTCGGGATTAACCGTCGTAGCTATTCGAGTCGACGTCGTCCTTCTTTGAGCAATCGTAGTCGAGTGCCAGTTCGATACCGCCAGCGATGAGGTCGAGCTCCTGCTCGTTGATTTGCTCGAAGCCTTCCAGAGTTTGCAGAGAATTTTGCATTGTATTGGTTGTTAAAAAGTGGATGAGAAAAGAATTACTATTAGTTGTCGTGGCTATTCGAGTCAACGTCGTCCTTCTTCGAGCAATCGTAGTCGAGTGCCAGTTCGATACCACCGGCAATGAGGTCGAGCTCTTGCTCGTTGATTTGCTCGAAGCCTTCCAGAGTTTGCAGAGAATTTTGCATTGTGTTAATTTTTAAAAGTGGATGAGAAATTATTAACCGTCGTAGCTATTCGAGTCAACGTCGTCCTTCTTCGAGCACTCACCGGGAGCGTCGAGAACTAGACCGCCAGCGATGAGGTCGAGCTCCTGCTCGTTGATTTGCTCGAAGCCTTCCAGGGTTTGCAGAGAATTTTGCATTGTGTTGGTTGTTAAAAAGTGGATGGGAAAAGAATTACTACTAGTTGTCGTGGCTATTCGAGTCAACGTCGTCCTTCTTCGAGCAATCGTAGTCGAGTGCCAGTTCGATACCACCGGCGATGAGGTCGAGCTCCTGCTCGTTGATTTGCTCGAAGCCTTCCAGAGTTTGCAGAGAATTTTGCATTGTGTTAATTGTTAAAAGTGAATGAGAAATTATTAACCGTCGTAGCTATTCGAGTCGACGTCGTTCTTTTTTGAGCAATCGTAGTCGAGTGCCAGTTCGATACCGCCGGCAATGAGGTCGAGCTCCTGCTCGTTGATTTGCTCGAAGCCTTCCAGAGTTTGCAGAGAATTTTGCATTGTGTTGGTTGTTAAAAAGTGGATGAGAAAAGAATTACTACTAGTTGTCGTTGCTATTCGAGTCGGTGTCCTCTTTCTTCGAGCACTCACCGGGAGCGTCGAGAACTAGACCGCCGGCAATGAGGTCGAGCTCTTGCTCGTTGATTTGCTCGAAGCCTTCCAGGGTTTGCAGAGAATTTTGCATTGTGTTGGTTGTTAAAAAGTGGATGAGAAAAGAATTACTACTAGTTGTCGTTGCTATTCGAGTCGACGTCGCCCTTCTTCGAGCAATCGTAGTCGAGTGCCAGTTCAATACCTCCGGCAATGAGGTCAAGCTCCTGCTCGTTGATTTGCTCAAAGCTTTCCAGAGTTTGCAGAGAATTTTGCATTGTGTTGGTTGTTAAAAAGTGGATGAGAAAAGAATTACTACTAGTTGTCGTTGCTATTCGAGTCGACGTCGCCCTTCTTCGAGCAATCGTAGTCGAGTGCCAGTTCAATACCTCCGGCAATGAGGTCAAGCTCCTGCTCGTTGATTTGCTCAAAGCTTTCCAGAGTTTGCAGAGAATTTTGCATTGTGTTGGTTGTTAAAAAGTGGATGAGAAAAGAATTACTACTAGTTGTCGTTGCTATTCGAGTCGACGTCGCCCTTCTTCGAGCAATCGTAGTCGAGTGCCAGTTCAATACCTCCGGCAATGAGGTCAAGCTCCTGCTCGTTGATTTGCTCAAAGCTTTCCAGAGTTTGCAGAGAATTTTGCATTGTGTTGGTTGTTAAAAAGTGGATGAGAAAAGAATTACTACTAGTTGTCGTTGCTATTCGAGTCGACGTCGCCCTTCTTCGAGCAATCGTAGTCGAGTGCCAGTTCAATACCTCCGGCAATGAGGTCAAGCTCCTGTCCGTTGATTTGCTCAAAGCTTTCCAGAGTTTGCAGAAAATTTTGCATTGTGTTGGTTGTTAAAAAGTGGATGAGAAATTTTTAATTGAAAAAAGAATTTATTATTGTGTTTTTTTGACAGCAGTATGTTTATAATTAATATTTTCAAGTTGACTAATAATTATCATAAACACTGTTTCATTAATGATAACCGATGTTTCAATACTGCATTACCACCAAGTGATATTTATATATTCGCTAGTTTAAACTGGCGTTTTACATCAACAGTTATTTCCTGACACATCCTCCCATTTAATGCACTACCCTTCTAATTTCTTCTCTGTTAGCATTACTATTAGCAGAAGATCGTATTTTTGAGTTTCCAAATTTATAAGCCAGGTTAACTCTAACACTTCTCTGATCTTTATATGAACTATAATACTGAGGAAGACCGTTAACCGTACTCAAATATTGTGGTCGATCAGTTTTAAGGATATCATTCGCAGAGATGGTAGTCTGTATTTTTTTATTAAAAGCATTAAACTTAAATCCTGCATTAAGCGAATAATAGCTTGTAGTTACATCAATTCCTGATAGTTCCGGAAATTGATACCACACACCCATTTCAGCGATAAGCCCTTTTTCTTCATTTATAACAATACTATTATCAATTGACAGGTATCCACTAAGCCCACTTAAACTTTTTCGAGTATTAGGAATGTATGATTCTACTGAATTGTAGTAAAGCTTTGCCTGAGCATTAATCTCAACCCACTTAAGCTGATTATTTGTAAAACTCTCGGCAATACCGTACGAATATTTTGTTAAGAAATTCAGTGGGGTAGTAATAATATCTTTGGAATCTTGCGGAGTATAAGTTAATTGTTCGAATGCATTATTTTCGCGAGAAAAGAACAATGATGTATTTATATTCTTATTATAAATGTGATTGATTTCTAAATTATTAGTTATCGAAGGTCTAAGGAATGGATTACCAACACTATATATCTGTGGAGTATTAAACCATTTGAATGGACTTAGTGCCCAATATGCTGGTCTGTTTATTCTTTTTCCATAACTGAACGCTAATTCGTTCGCTTTGCCAACTTTATATGTTACATAAGCCGTTGGAAATATCTTGTTGTAAGTATACTTATTGACTTCTCCGCTAATTTCAGACTTTCCAATCGCTTGGGTCAATTCGTTCCGAAGCCCTAATTGAATTTCTAGATTATTTATCTTCTTAGAAGCACTCGCATAAAATGCTTGAACGTTCTCATCATATTTGAAAATATTTCGCAAGCTATTATCTATGATGTATTGGTTGTCTATTTGATTATAGAACAGTAAATCACTTTCGCTTGAAACACTGCTTAGCTTGCTGCCAAAAGATAAATCCGCAAATTTTACTGGCAATATGAAATCCACCTTAGCACTAATAACTTTAATTTTTTCACTACCCGAATTCAAATAATTACTCTCCTCGTTATTCCCATTTACAAGTCTATTGGAAAAATATCGACTGTTATTATCCGCATTATCAAGTACATCAAAGTTTAATTTTAGCTGCTTACCTAGCGAATCAATAAGCACGTTATAATGTAAGTTAACGGTATTATATCCTGTCTTCCTTACTCTATTTGCGATAGTATTTATAGTTGAATCAGCACTTTCTCCTTTATTTCGGTAGGATATTCTACTATTTTCTGAAATTTCTGGACTACTTTTACTAGCCAAATATTGAATTCCAATAGTTGATTTTTTATTTATTTTATAATCTATAAATAACCTGGCACTCATGTTCTTATTAAAAACAGTTGAGTTTCCGTTTTTTGAATAGTACTGATCATAGAGTTCTATGTTTTGTTGATCAGTTATCCTGAATGATCCTTCACCTACATTAATACTACTTGCTATAGTTACTTTATTTTTTTGAAAATTTACACCAATATTCCCCCCCAATCGGCTATAAGTTGCCTGAGTATTACTTGCTCCAATAACTACGCTATAGGAGTCCTTTAGTGGATTTTTAGTTTTAATATTTATTAACCCACTATTACCTTGTGCTTCATATTGAGCAGGAGGGGTAGGAATAACTTCAATCGATGATATATCATCAGACTTGATAGATTTCAGAAATGCTGTCAAATCGTCGCCGGATAAGTAGACTAACTTGTCGTTAATCATCACGGCTGCTTTACTTTTACCTATAATACCGACTTCACCATTTCTCACTCTTAGTGATGGGGTCTTTTGAAGTAGCTCTAAAGCATCACTCCCATTAGAATTAATACTATTTTCAACATTATAGATGAGACGATCTATCTTTCTTTCTACTAATTGTTTTCTACCTTTAATCACAACTTCTCTCAGCGCTGTGACTGCTTTAGTAAACTGACTTTTAATTATAGTATCCTTACTCAAAGTAATATTAAATTGCATTGGATCGTATCCCAAATACAGAATTTTAATTTTATAGTTTTTGTTTAATTCGCCTTTAAATTCATAACCTCCATTTGCACTCGTATAAATAACTTGCTTTTCTATACTATCTTGATAAATTATTACATTGGCATATTCTAGTGGTTTATAAACTTCATCTGTAACATTGCCCTTAATGATTGGATTATAATTTTGCCCAAAAGAATTGACACTAGCTACGATGAAAAAAATTAACATCAGTAGTTCTTTCCTCTGTTTCAATTTATTTTTCATTGCATTTTCATTTAACTATGCTGAACTATTTAAACCAATTAACCGGTATTAGTGACATCTATACTCGAAATTTGTCAGGAATTTTCTGTGAACTCATTTCGCAAACGTCCTCCCGTATTTATATTGAATTCAATACTCATCGGCTTATTCATTTAAATCATTCAACGTTATCTTTTCCCCTTGTATCTGTAACAAACTTACTTTAGTCCCTTGGCCGTAGAAAGATTATTACACCAACTGGACATTCGTATGGACGAACGCACGTGGATGCAGCCGAGCGGTCTGAATATCCAGCTAGTAAAGTCCGAGCAAGTCAAGTCTATCAAAGCACAGATTTGCGCACAATACTCTGACAATCAATTACTTGTATATTAATTTGTTGCGCTATTGGAACGAATACCGTTCCTTCCCTGACAAATGGAGTTGCTGTAGCTATTGATCTGCGGAATCACAGGCGTAAGCTGAGACGAGCTGTAGCCGCCAGCTTGGGTTTTGGAGCTGTTGGCGCATAACTACTGCTACATAATGCTGACCAAGCCTTCCCTGCAGTGATGAGCACATTCCCGTATTCTTAGTGCAAGCGTACTTATCGGGGAAGTGGTGCTTGAATAAGCTTCGTCAAAAAAGCAATGTTGAGTAACCCAGGAGTTGTCTACACGTTAGGCGTTGCCGACCTCTACGAATTACCTCCTCAATGCATGGACCAGTTAAGGGTACCTAACAAAACTGGGGTTTGTATATAGGAGCTATGGCAAAACCACTGGTTTAAGATGAGTTTTAGATCTTGGTAGCGCCGTTGCTACCGCCGGCCGCTGCGCACCCGAAAAGAGGCCGGCCGCGGGTAGGAAACCGCGCTGCGCTAACAGGTATCCTATTCGCGTTACGCAGCAGTATTCCGGGATAAATGCTGCCGGCCGAAATGGACTGCGGGTGGGGCATGACCTCTTGGCGCCACCCACGTGCCTGGCACAAGGCCGGGGTTGTGGCAGCGTCTGCACCAGGTGTTGCAAGACCAACTTAACGTGGCCAGACAACTCGATTGGTCCTGTGCCAGCCCAGACGCGCCAAGCATTCCGGCTGCAAAAGCGGGGCTTAAACCGGGCCGAATCTGATGGATTGCGGCAAGCCGGGCACCAACTGCCACCTGCTCGTTTACCGCCGTGGCACGCCGCTAGCGGTGCAGTCGAGTAGGGCTAACCAGTACGAATCGACTGTATTCAACACGTTGCTGGATGCGGTTGAGCCCGTATGCCAGGTGCGCGGCCGCCCGCGCAAACGCCCTACCAGACTGCATGCGGAAAAAGGCTACGACTACTGTAAGTGCCATCCAGCGCTACGCAGCCGCTGCATCGAGTCGAGCGAGCGCGTGGGGTGCCACCGCTGGGTGATCGAGCGGATCTTCGCTTGGCTCAACCGCAACCACCGTCTGCGCATGCGTTACGAACGCCGCGACGACATCCACCTGGCCTTCACTAAGCCTACCTGTGCCCTCATTAATCTTAAGGCATGCATCAGGTTTACTTAGTTACTCTAAGTCCCGAAAGCGCGTGGCCGTGTACTGGCTGCCCTGGTCGGAGTGCACGGCGAGCCCGGGTGCGGACTGGCGCACAGCCAGCGCCCGGCGCAACGCTTCGTGAACCAAGTCTTCGGGCATCGCCAGAGCGCATGTCCCAGCCCACAATTTTTCGCGATTAGGCGTCCTGCCAGCTGGCCAACTAGAGCCAGCCGCCGCCCTGTTTGGGCAGGCACGTGATGTTGCCTACCAGGACCTGGTTAGGGGCCGTGGGGGCCGGCTGGACCAGCAAGCGGTTAACCGCCACGCGCCTGCCGTGACCCCAGGTAGCGGTAGTGCGAGGTACAAACAGCGGGGCTGCTGGGCGCGCAGTAGCTGCTTAGGTCTACCTGCAGCACCGTGCAGAGCGCCCGCACCGGCACAGCTGCGCGGTGCTGGTCAATGAAGCAGTAGCAGCTCACGGAGTTTCGCGGTTGAAGATGGCCAAGGCTTTTTTTAATATGACCAATTCGCGCTGCAGACGCTGGTTCTCGGCCCGCAGTGCCCGCCATTCCGAGTCGCGGGTCTGCTCCACGCTACCCGCTGCCACAACGGTTTGTTACTGCTGCCGGCGGTAGCGCAGCTTCTTGCTGATGCCCAACTGCCGGGCCGCCGCTTGGGGCGAGTGGCTTTTGCCGGCCAGACGCAAGGCTTCGGTCTTGGATGCATCGTCGTATTTGCGCCGCTTATCCGGCTTGCTGACGTGCAGAGATGTTGCCATGACGGCAGGAAAATACGTCCTTATTCCGTCCAGCCTCACTAGACCACCTCATAATAGTCTCCACATCCTGGGAGCTTTCCTATAACATGAACTCTTGCCAGTCAAGCTCCTGCTCTGTAAGGGAGGATAGTAACACAAGTCCAACGCCCATTAATCCTTGACGCAGGTCGTCAACTGGCAATACCTCAATACCAGCTGCCAATTCTTGCCGGACTAGCTTCAAGGTTTGGTCTAGCCAGGAGTGATACCCTTGCTTGTATGCTGGATGGCCACTTAACTGATAGAGCTTCCGATACAACATCACTACTCCAGCTGCGCCCCGGTCAAACTGCGCGCAAACTATGCCCGTAGTGCAGCTCGTAGTTCGCAGCAAAGTACTGAGCCCAACTAACTCCGCAATCTTCGCTAATTCCGCATCCTTGAGTAAATCATGGGCCTCGTACAACACCCAAGCTTGTCCTAAGTCGCCCTGATGCCAGTTCATTTCCGCACTATAGCTGATCTGTCCCGTAGCTTTGCAGAAGTGGTCCGGAAAAATTGAATATCGGCATTCCCCAAAGTCAACTGCCTGTCGTAACGGCAGTAGTGTTAGAATCCCGTCCCGGACTTTTTGCTGGGTATGGGAATCCGATAGACCTTTTCGGCACAACCTCACCAGCAATAGAAGTTCACCTGCTTGTCCCGACGTCAGTCCAAGTAGTATAGGATCTGCCTGCTCCAGCTGGGCACATAAAGGCAGCAGTAATTGAATGTTTCCCCGGATGCCTTCATCATCTAGGCGTAAGCTGAAGTAGCGAAGAATTGAGAAGATGCGCGCACGGTTGGCCGCCGCGGGAAATAGCATCAGGCATTCCTGTAATAAATTCTGATCATGGGCACGAAGAACCGTTTGGATTCGCTGAGCTACTACAGGCTGTTGCACCCTAAGCCGTGGATAGAGCCACGCCAGCAAAACCAAATGCTCATTCTCTATTTTCAACGGGGAATAACTTAAATAATCAAGGATTTGTACGCCCATCTTTTGGATAAGAACAGCATCCTGCTTCTGCCCAAAAACGGTGTGAACGCAATATTGATAACAAGTAGAACTAAGTAATTGCAGCAGCGTGACACCCTCCCGGTTCCGCTCTATAAGCAGCGAATGTAGGAGCTGCCAACCCTGCATAACGTTTATTGGCAACTGGTACACAACGTCTATTGAGGAAGATCCACTGAGTGGAGGTAAAGAAAAGATTGCATCCTGCGCCTGATGATAAAATCCACAACGACAGCTTGTTGACAACAAGCTGTCGTTGTGGGTGCCCAGGTTAGCCGCAAGGCAGTGAAGCAACCACGCGATTAAAGGCAGAATTAGGACTGTGCTCTCATCACTTTGCGTAGTAAAGCCAGTTTTTTACAAGAAAGTAATCTCCGTAACGGTAGCAACGGAGGTAGGGGCCGTTGCAGAACCATGAGCAGCCTTCTTGAATCGGGTAACAATAGTCTTCGTGAATTGAAACTTGGGGTTATTATTCGCGTTTTTCATCAGATTCTATTGTTTGAAGAAATATGGATAGAAATGCGTTTGACTTGAACAAACGTAGATGATTGGTAAAATTTACTAAAAACTGTTACACCAATCCCCCTATTAGATAGACCAACCCTGCTTTTCTTGCATTTTGAAGCAGTACCGAATCTGCCCCCCCCCCCGCCCGTATGGATGCAATGCACGGGGCTAGCGACCAGGGAGGGCTTGATAGCCTGGAAACAGAATATCCAGGCAAATTGGAGGTTCTGGCGATCTAAAAGCTCCCCAGAACCTCCCGGAGCAAAAACCTTATGCCTACGCCCGCAGGATGGCTAACAAGTAGCTCATTGTTGCTTTCGACTGCATCAGACAAGGTGCCTTTGCCGAGCCACCGCGGGCCACGCGCGTAATGGGCAGCAGATTATTGAGCCGAGTACTGAAGATGCCATCCTGTAAAGTCCGCCCCGTGCTGACTGACGACTTAGGGTATTTTCCTGGGCAGCTGCACCGGTGAATTGGTGGTTTCCGGGCGATTACTGCTTGACCCGCAGCTGCTGCTGCTTCACTTCAACGCGCCGCGCCGCTTAGTTGACTCGCCCACTACTAACGGCAAAGTCGAGCGCTTCAACTGGCTCCTGAAGGCAACCATCATTCGGCGTTGAACAAACTATAGTCCCGGTCAAAGAGCACCCACAAGCCTGTCTACTGTTCTACGATCACGCCAAGCAGCAAGGATACCGATGCGGGTTGACGCCACGCGAATTTTTCTGTGCCTAATGGCATAACCGCCTAATTAGCTTCCCTTGTAACCCGCCCCAACTAAGTTCGGGGCTATGCTGCTAGTAGAGTGAACGTCCATATTTGATAGTTTAGCACTTACTTTCACTGTATGAGAAATAGTGCTATAAAACTTAAGCCAATCCTGCTTCACTCCATGGCTTGGGTTGGCTTCATCATATACGAACTACTCATCGGAATTGCGATTCGCCCCGCATCGATCAGCCTGCTCGAAACAGGGATGGGATTTTGTATTAATGCGACACTGTTTTACACCAATTGCTTAGTACTAATGCCCTGGCTTTTTGCCCGGCGGCGCTATGTGCTTTACTTCCTCTCCCTTGTAGGACTATTAGGGTGCTTCATTGTGATACGA
Organism: Hymenobacter canadensis; assembly: GCF_027359925.1. NCBI lineage: Bacteria > Pseudomonadati > Bacteroidota > Cytophagia > Cytophagales > Hymenobacteraceae > Hymenobacter > Hymenobacter canadensis. The sequence goes on from NZ_CP114769.1 coordinate 101,330, forward strand.
CATATCCTTAGGGTTGATGTCTTTCCGTTGTTGGGCATCCCCGTAGCCACCCCCATAGTTTCGCTAAGGATCTTCATTGCCGAATCACTTTACCGGGGCATGTACTTTTTGTTGCCAAGTATTGGCTATTGGTTCGCGCGCAATACTATCCAATTGGAACAGCAAAAACGCGAGCAGGAGCATGAGTTGCGAGTAGCCGAAAAGAGCCTGATGGAAGCCAATTTATCGTTTCTAAAGAATCAGATCAACCCACACTTCTTATTCAACTCACTTAACTTTCTTTACGCTCAAGTGTATCAGTATTCTGAACAGACGGCTAAAGGCATTCTGTTACTGTCAGATATAATGCGTTATGCACTGCAGGAGGACGACGACAATGGCAAGGTGATGCTGAACAAAGAAATTCAACACCTTCACAATTACATTGCTATCAATCAGTTACGATTCAACAATCAACTTCAGGTACAGTTTGAAGTCCGTGGCAACTTGCAGTTCATGATGATCCTGCCACTGGTCCTAATTACATTCGTAGAGAACTGTTTCAAGCATGGAGAGCTATCAGACCCGCGTAATCCGCTGTTGATTCAACTCAGCATAGTCAATAACCAACTAACTTTTCACACCCATAACATGAAACGTAACGGTCCCAAGGAAAAATCAATGGGCATCGGCTTGGCCAACACCAAGCATCGGCTTGAATTGACATATCCAAACCGCTATACTTTGACTATAAACGATGAGCAGAATCACTATACTTGCCATCTTACTATTGCCTTGTAAACTATGATTTCTTGTCTAATCGTGGACGATGAACAGGGAGCGATAGATATTCTACGCACGTTTATCGAGAAAACCCCTTTCCTGAGTCTGCAGGGTAGCACAACCAATCCTATTGAAGCTCTAAGTATAATTCAAAACCAGCCGGTAGACCTGCTGTTTCTGGATATACACATGCCTCAGCTTTCGGGTCTTGACTTTATGCGCCTACTGAAAGGCCATACCAAAGTTGTTCTTACCACTGCCTACAATGAGTTTGCTGTCGACGGATTTGAACTGGAAGCCTTGGACTATTTGCTCAAGCCCATTGCATTTGAGCGATTCCTGAAGGCTGCTCAAAAGGCTCTTAACGTCGCTATGGAGCCTTCTTCGCACTGGCAGGTAGCCGAGAAGAAAGATGATTATATCTTTGTTAAGACGGAGAGCAAAGGCAAGATGACCAAGGTTAACTTCGATGAAATCGTATTTGTGGAAGGCATGAAAAACTATCTTTCCATTAATACTTATGAAGATCGAATTGTCACGCTACTCAATATGAAGGACTTAGAAGACCGGTTACCTTCCCAACAATTTATGCGCGTGCATAAATCTTACATTGTGGCTTTAAACAAGATTAAGGCGCTCGACGGCAACCAGATATTGTTCAAGAACATAAAAGCCTACGTGCCATTAGGGGAAACCTACCGTAATGCCTTTTTCGAAGCCTTAAATGAGAAGATGATGGGCGGCAAGAAGTGACTCAGTTCTGTTTCCGGTGAATCGCCTGCTGCGACGTATGGTGCCGGTGCAGAAAATCGTAAAGTAATAGTTCGTGTAGGCGTGCCTGAACCGGGATCAAACGGTTCAACAACATGTGCAGGTAAGAGCCAAGCAATTGCTCCTTACTCAGACTTACCGCGCGCTGCTTAATCAGCAATGTTAGCTCTTGCGCTGTGGCTGCCAGTGCCGGGGGGACTATGGCTGCTTCGGTCCGCGCCAGTACTTGCTTGATGGCCGTCCGAGCCGTCCTGTATTTAGTATCGAGCTGCAGTTTTAAGTTCTTATCGAGATTGAATTCCCGCCCAAACTGGTCCTTCAGCCCCTGTAACAGTGCTATTTTTTCCGCCGCCGAACACTCAAAAGCCATCAGTAATTCTTCCATTGCTCCCAATCCCCACAGCCAGCTATCTGCCTCTCCATTTTGGCTGGCCAGCACCTCCAACACTGCCTTGCTCTGGTAACCAAAGAGTTGTTCAGCCAACTCAATAGCTTGACTACCGTAGCGCTCCAGCTCACGCCGGTAAGTATCAGTCTGTAATTTCCAGATTACCCCGCTAGCAATAAAAGGCTGCAAATAGCTGCTGATGAGCAATATTATCTCCCCAATGCGTCGAGGATCAGGCAAATGGAATCGCAGGCGCAAGTGGTTCTCAGGATCAGCGTAGCGAATAAAAAACCAGTTATCTATTAAGCTTTGTTGCTGCAACTGCTGGGTTAAGGGCTGAATAGCTTCCAGTAGGACACTATCGGCCGCCTTTTGACCGCAGTATAGTTTATAGTAAAGCCACTCCGACCCTATTGAAAATTCACGCTGCTCGGTTGTTGGCCTGCCGGCAAGCGGCCCAAGCCGGTTTACGGAGTAGCTTGGTTGCTGCCGCACTAATTGTGCAATAAATTGGTGAGCATACGGCTGCCCCATTGAGTCGCGTACAGGACTCGTGATGGGATCAAACAAGAATTCTTTCACCTCAATACAGGACCGGTTGCGAATAATATCAAGCCAAGTCTTTACCACTGAATCGTTTTCGGCATCCACCAGAAGCTCATTATCACCATCAGCAAGAGTGAACAGCCGAGGCAACTTCCACTGTTGTCGGAACTGACGAAAGCAAGCAGCACTACTGGCCGGCTCCGCAGCTAGCAGTGATTTCAAATCTGCCTGGTTGAAGCGCCAGCAAGCAGGCTCTAGCACCACTTGCCGATAAACAAGGCGGGGCAGAAACGTATGGTGCTCCGATACTGATTGCCAACTGAAACCTAGCTTTGGCTGCAGGCCCTGAGTTTGCAAGTCGCCTAGCAACTGATACACTGGTAGCGCTTCATGCGCAAAATTGTGTGCTGTGCTTAACCGCGGAATAATCTGCTGTCCTGTGCGGCTGGAGCGTAACACTAGTTGCTGATCCCTTACTGATAGCAGCAGTTCCTGTACCTGTACTTGCTCGGTCGCGGGCCGCGTCGACTGGGCCAGATAAGGAATTTCCACAGCTCGTAAACTCGGCCGTAACAGTATATTACCAACGCGGCTAGCGGGTAGATGACAGATTTCGGCAAATATTACTGCCGGATTATAGTCTTGCTCTTGCTCCACAATAGTGCGTACTATGTGCTCAATTGCCGGTACTGCGTGCCCAAAGCGGCTTAATAAATTGACGGCACTTGCGCCCCCTACACTTTCAAGTAGCACTTGCTCAGCTCCAACTAACCGAAACATTACGCTCACAGAAGGGGGAAGGGGCTCGGCAGCTGGTGTAAAATTCTCTACCTCAAGTCGCGTTATTTCAACAGTATACTGTCCAGCTCGCGCCGCTGACAGTAGCTTCTGATACATGTACTGCTGCACCGGCGATTGTGCGGTAGCGGATCCAAGCGGCTCAACCATTGGTAGGACCAGATCGTCAATCAGAGGGGAATAACTGCTCTGGCCGTACTCGGTGTAGGATAAACCGCTTTCGTTATCAAGTGCTTCTAGCAGAGGCACCTCCCGGTCCTCGTAGCGCGCCTGAAAGCGCCGCCGAAAGTCATTGAGTCGCGTTTGTTGCGGCGCCGGAGTCAAGTAACGCAGTATGTCCAGCGCGTCAAGCAATTGGTCCTGCAGAGCTGTCGCTAGCGTAGAATTAGCCGACAGGCCCGTTACTGCATCGGTCTGAAACAGTTTACCAGGCTCAATAGGGACACCTAAAGGGGCTAGGGTTTCTATGATTCGTTCGTAAGAAGCCGCGAGATTAACGGGTGCTTGGTCTACTGCCGCTAACTGCTGGCGAACATTCTCTAAAATATGAGTTGCAGTGGTAAGTTCCCCTGCCTGAGGGGCAGCCTCTACCAGCCGAGTTAGGACTTGCTGAATACGGAAAAAAAACTCTTTGCCAGTAACAGTAGGTTCAAGTTCATGTACCAGTACTTGGGCCTTAATTAGCTCATCAATGAACTGCGCAGCGTGCTGCTGATCATCTTCTTCGTCACTAAGTACGGCAATCAGTTCCGAGTACTGCAAACCTGCCTGGGCAGCTGTCAGCAACTGGTACAAATACGCAGATCCTTCGACGGCACTAATCTGATGGTGTCGGATCCCGTGGCGGTACTGATGCTCAATGTAGCGCAGTTCGTCTCCTACTCGGTAAATACTAGTATTGGGCCAGTAGCGCAACTGGGACTTACTAGTGGGATGCGCTGCCAGTCGGTGGGCTAGAGCACACAAGTAGTGCATATCCAGACGTGTGTGCCGAGTCGCATTTTCTGGTACTACTTCTATCTGACTCTGCTTACCCCACGTTACTATACCACACCCAGCAAACAGGCCAAATGGAGTACACCGGCTGAAACTACGCAGATAGTAGCGGGTAAGGGAACCACGCAGCTTTTTTACCTTATGGGAATCAGTAAGCTCACCATTTTGCCACTTATGGCACTGCTCGTACAGCGCTGGGGAGGCTAAATATACTGCCTCCATGAAGCGCTCATTGGCTAAGAAGGTCTGAATGGTAGCGTAGTCGATGGTCAGCTGAAAAGGCTGGGTAGGAGTACGCAAAATGAGGTGAGGATGGAAGCAATAAACATCTTTCATGAAGAACAGATTGCATAAAACTCCGAATGCCGGATAGTTTAGAATGTACTGCTGCCCAAAAAACCGGGCATTTTAAGGGGGATTTGTTAGGCAAATTTGTGGTGGGTTGAAGGTAGAGGTTTGGGCGAAGAATTAGGCGGGAGGGGCCCTATAAAGGCTTGATGGGGACGGTGGTAATTGTAGTAGGGAAAGTAGGCCTGCCGCTGCTCGTAGAGGTAGTGGCTATTGATGGCGGGGTTGAGGTACAAGCACTCCCTTTTGACCGAGCGCCAGAGGTGTTCGATGAAGGCATTATCGGTGGCCCGGCCGCGGCCGTCATGGCTAATCTGGCAGCCGACAGCCAGCAGCGCCTGCTCGAAGGGCTGGCTGGTAAACTGGCTGCCTTGATCGGAGTCGAAGATGAACGGGGCGGGTTAGGTGGCCAACGCCGTGTGCAGGGCCGTAAGGTAGAAACCCACGTCGAGCGTGTTGCTCAGCTCGAAGCTCAGCATATAGCACGAGTGCCCGTCAAGCACGGTCACCAGCTAGAACAAGCCCCGGTCCATCGGCACGTAGGTGATATCGGTGCTCCAAACTTGGTTTGGCGCCGTCAGCACCTGTTCGCGCAACAGGTACGAATAACGCGTTTTGCCTTCGCCAGGTACCGACAGGCGTAGTTTTGTAGTACTCCCTAAAAGTTGGACAGTTTCTGGCGGCTATCTTAGTCAACGCCATGAACCCAAAACGCACCCGTCGCCGCTTTACTGCTGCCTTCAAAGCAGAAGTAGCGTTAGCCGCCCTGACGGAGCGGCACCCGCTGGCTGAACTGGCCACGCGCTACCACTTGTCCGTCGCACAGATTAGCCGCTGGAAGCTGCAGTTGCGCCAGCAAGCGGCGCAGGTCTTCACGGAGGCCAGCCCGGCCGCACCAGCCTCGTTGGATGTAGAACCGCTGTACGCCGCCATCGGCCGGCTGCAGATGGAAAATCAACTGCTAAAAAAAACGTTGCCGCCATGCGCGTAGCCCAGCAACGGGCCCTGGTGCAAGCCAGTGCCGAAGGCTCGGTGCAGGCCCGCTGCCAGGCGTTGGGGCTGGCCCGCAGCAGTTACTACTACCAGCCCCGGGGCGAAAACGCGCTGAACCTGGCGCTGATGCGCCTACTCGATGAGGAGTTCACGCGCCACAACTTCAAGGGCGTGCTGGGCCTGCGCGACCACCTGCGCCAGTTGGGCTACCCAGTCAACGAAAAGCGGGTGCGCCGCCTGGTGCGGCTCATGGGCCAGGAGCCGGTCTATCCCAAACCGCGCCTGTCGGTGCCCGGCCAAGGTGTCACGCGTTATCCGTACCTGCTGCGCGAGCGGGTGCTGACGGCTCCCAATGAGGTCTGGAGCACCGACATTACCTATTTGCCTATGGCCCGGGGCTTCCTCTACCTGGTGGCTGTGCTCGACTGGCACTCGCGCTACGTGCTGAGCTGGGAGCTGAGCAACACGCTCGACGTGGGCTTCTGTCTGAGCGCGTTGTCCGGGGCGTTGCAACAGCAACCGGCCCCCTTTATCTTCAACTCCGACCAGGGCAGCCAATTCACCAGCCAGCCATTTGAACAGGCCCTGCTGGCCGCCGGCTGCCAGATCAGCCGCGACGGCCGGGGCCGCGCCACGGATAACGCCTTCATCGAGCGGCTCTGGCGCTCGGTCAAATGGGAGTGCGTGTACCTAAATCCGGCCACCGATGGCCAGCACCTCTACCAGCAGCTGCACGCCTACTTTACCTACTACAATCACCAGCGGCCCCACCAGGCGCTCAAGGGCCTGACACCTGCCCAATTCTTCGCCCAAACCCCTACCTTCAAACCTTCGTCAATTTGCTTAACAAACCCCGCCTAAACTGTCCAGGTTTTGGGGAGTAGTACATTTAGCCGCAAGCTAGCTCCTGGCCCATCAGGGGCACGAGGCGACGTACGCGCATTTCATTGACAGCATAGCCCAATAGGCACATCAGCGCCAGAATTAGTGCACTTTCGACTCAGGGCTGGTAGTAGTAGCTGCTACGGGCTAGCTCCAGGGCCTAACAGCGGGCCTGCACCGAACCATCGCTGCGGGCCTGTATTAAGGCGCGTTACTGGATTACGCACATGGCAACAGCATTTTTTTAGCTGGTTTTGCATTTGCAGCCGCCTGATGGCTGCGTAGAGCGATTCCACGGCCAGCGCGGCGGGAGCAACCGCACTCACTACTTGCGCAGTTGACTGCTAACTAAGTTAATACGAGCTGCAATAGATATGGCTATTTTGCTTGTAGTGCGCTTATCGTCATCGGAAGAATCCGTGTCAAACAAGTCGTAATAGCCAAAGGTAAAGCCCGCGACTGGATTGAACGGATTCCGTTCTTTAAGAAAAAATACACCAAAACTTGGGTTTACCCGGGTGTTGTGACTAGCAGAGAAGTTCATTGTATTGCTTGCCAAAAAGCCTACATTCTCCAGATTAAGCGGCACAAAGTAAAAATCCAGGTTCAGAGGATAAATCGTTTCTTCCTTATAATTGCCAGTATAAATGGTCTCTTTAGTAACCACTTTTCTGGTGACTTTTGTTACTGAGTCTATGAGTGTACGTGTGTCTTCGCGCGTACTTTCTTCTAGCTTGTTAAAATTATTGTCGCGTTTGCGCCCAATAGTAACACCCGATAGGATGGTACTGTTGATACTGCTGACCCGTGCTTGCCAGTAGTTTAGCCCAATACTGAAGTCCGTACCGGTGAACCCTTGCTTTTTGATCTGTTTATCGAATGCGTTGTTAGGTAAAAACAGCTTAAAAGCAGAACCGGTTAGGCCTCCGTTACCCACGAGCCACAAATCCCAGGCAGGGGGCACTGTATCTAGTAACGCTTGTCGCCTCGCTAAACGCACTTCTCTATCCGGCTCTTCATTCACACCCGCCAGTTTAGCAGCCCAGTCAATTCGGTTTGTCTTTAGCAGAATTCCTAGGCGCAAAGAGGCCCCGGCTCCAGTTACCAAGTTGCCACTGGAAAACACGTTTGCGATACTGTTTTTTATCTCGGCAGATCCGGTTACGCCGATAAAGAAATCACGGCTGTGCTTACCATTGGGGTTGAAATAGCTGTAATAACTTGCTTCCGCCTTCTTTTCAAGTGTAGAAAAAGCAAGAATTCCCAAGCTAGAGGGCAGTATTACCTTAGTTGCTTTTGCCGCTTCTTCTTTCTCCTTGGCAGAAGTGTCTTTGGCCGTAGTTGGAGAAGGCCCGTTGTTGAGACTGATAGAGGAGCCCGCCGACCGCAAATTCAAGAGGTTTTGTCCCCATGAGACATGCGTTAGTAAACAACAGCTAAACAATACGATACCCTTGCGCGAAGTTCGTGTCATCACCGTCTAGTGGAATTTCAAAGTCAAATTGCGCGTACCCACTGCTGTTGAAGGGCTTGTAGGAATCGTAGGGGCCGTATTTGACATCATCTATTGAAACAGTCATATTGCATTTCACCCCAGGGTTGCCCACAACCACAATCACTAGGTCCAGGTCATCATCATTTTCTATGGGAAATCCATCTAGTTGGATTTTCCAACGCCCATTTTCCAGTTCGAAATCATTGGTATCAATATCCCGTCCCTCAAGATTACAGTAGTCTACTCTGCGAACGGTTTCACTAAATTCGATGATGACTTCGGACTTTGTCATAGTGAGGGAAATGGAAAGCCGTTTCTGTGATGTTGTGAGTTGTCAGAAAATAAGACAACGCGTTGAGAAGGTAACAGGCTGTAGCACTGAACACATCAGTGCTACCACTACTTATTGATTTACACACACGCCTGCGTCACCCTTTGGCATACTTTACTCTCCATAAACGGTAATCGAGCAGGCATTTCATCGCGGCTTACGAACCGCGGCCACCATCTGCCGGATAATAGGTGCCTGTTGCTTCATGTCTGCCTTTCGGCCCAACGGCAAGGCCACTTCCGCATGGCTCAAGATCCGTTCGGTTGGGATATGCCACCGATCTGCGACGTCCGCCACGAGGCGGATTAAGCTTTCGAACTGCCGCTCGTTTTCTAGAGCAGCGATCCCCGTTACTTCGATGCCAATAGTATTAAAATTAGACAGGCCGTGAGCGGCTCGCCCCACATGGTTGGCTTTGCTTGCCTCGTCGGCAATGAAGGAAATCGTCCCATTCGACTGCACCGCCCAATGTGCCAGTGGCCCGGGCAACTGGGGTAACCCCTCTCGCAGCGTAGCCACCGCAAAATCGCCAACCATTGCGTCGTGTAGGATGATAGCCCGGCGCGTCGTATCTCCCGGATGCGACGCGGGCCGCATGCCGGCCGGGTATGGCACCCCAGGGGCCGCCCGGACGCGCTCGACCATTGCCGGCACGTATGCAATCGGCCGTGCTACGCCCGGCGGCAGGTTGGTCGCTTCGGCTGATGAGCCGGGTACCGGTTGCCCCGTGCCCGCGATCCCAATGAGCGAGGTCAGGGAACGGTCGTCGAGCGTGATCAACCCATTTTTGGCAAAAAAGACGAGGCTCTTGGCGCGTTCCTCTGCTGTCGCGGGCTTGATCGCTTCCTTGATAAGGTCGTTTTGCAGCTGCACCCGCTGGTTGGTGTTGCTGACGAACCCGTTCACAAACGTGCCAACCAAGCCCAGCGCCCCAGCAAAGATGCCCACCACGAGTGGATTTGACCACCGGTCAACGCGGCTAGCACCCTCTTTTAGTCGCAGTTCGCGGTCCCGCAGCGACTGGTCGGCAAGCTGCAGCAAAAGGCCATATTTTGTTTGTAGACACTTCAAGGTTTGCTCGTCTGCCGGTGTGGCTGGCGACAGTTCTGGAAACTGCTCGATGATCACTTGCACCTCATGCCGCGGCCTGTCCGTCAGAGGGGTATCCATGTCTCAGTCAATTAATATCAAAAGGAAAATGCACTTCTAATTCCCCCCAGAGGCTGCGCAACTGTTCCCCTGCATATGGGTGCCAGCCCGCTTAGTCCTCATGCCTTGGCTTTGTTACCTAACCGACGGATAGCCACCAACGACAGATAGCCACTGCGTGAAATACCTCCTTCGAACCGGTTCATTTAACTAGTCTCAAATGGGGGTTGCTCTCCGCGCACCTATAATGCTTACCGTCGCGGCAGACCGGAATTAACTATGTCGAATTGGCCCGGACGTCTACATGACGAAATCGATAGCCGATAAGCGTGGAGTGACTGGACTGTCTATAGCCTAATCCCCGCTAGCACCCAATACTGCGCCCAGCTGCAGCAGCCAGCGCACATACGCCTGCAGGCGGCTGTAACGGTTTGCTATGCTGGTCACGGTTGGTGGAAAAACGGAGCCAGACCTAAATGCCAACGGGTAGTTGATTACGAAGAATATAGGCGGCTTACGACTGATCGTCGTCCGACTCAGGACAGCTTAGCTCAGCCCCACCAGTCGAGCAAAAACCGGTGACCGTTGCCGAAGAACAGCGCTTCCAGTACTGGCTCCACCTCCGGCAAACCATTGGAGCGGGGCAGCAGTTCGGGCGCGTCGTCGCGTAACTTGCGATACGCTTTTTCGGCTTTAGGAAAAAAATCAAGTAGTTCCTGCCGAAAGCCGGGCAAGTGGTCGACGGTACGGGCTGCCTTGATGGAGTCGATTAGGCCGTCGTAGTCTGAGCCCAGACACACGAAATCCCAGGCATTGCGCGGCACGGCTGCGCCCAAGTTTTTGATGACGGCCACTACGTGCAAAACGTTCAGGCAGAACAAGTACAACTCGCGCGTGCGGCGGTCTGCTTGCCCTAGTAATTCGTTGCCGAAGCCGACGGGCAGCAGCTCGGCACCGGGCACCGCGCCGGCCTCCTCCTTTTCCGCGAGCGGGGGCAGTGCCTGGCTCAGCTCCGGAAAGTAGGCCGCGAAATCATCCCGCGAGAAGTAATCGAAGTCGTGGTCGGGACCCTCCAGGTTGCGTTGCACCACGTCCTGAAAGCCCAGAATTCGAGCGTCGAGGCTGATGCCAATGAGCCCGCCGCTAAGCGCGATTTCTTCAATGTCGTCGTCAAACAACCCGATACTAGAAGCGTTGAAGAAGACGTTTTCCTTCACAAGTCCCTGCTTGAACTGCCCGGCCCGGTCGCGATTGAATCGCAGCCGGACACTAAACGGGTTGGCTGCTTCCACTCCGTACTGGACCAGGTGACTGCGCATCTGCCGGCGCCGAAACCCGGTCACGCCCATATGAGTGGCCACGACGGGCCAGGTGTTGTTGGGCCCGGGGGCCAGGAAGCCATCGGGCTGTTGGGCGAGCAGCTCGCGGCGGTAGGCGAAAAACTCGTCGCGTCCGCGGGCACTCATGTGTTTGATGTCAATGAGAATAGGGTGGGGGATGGCTTTTGTGTCGACACAGGCCCGCACTACGTCGCGGCCCAACTGCGTGAGTCCGCCGAACTGGGGGCGGGCGGCGGGCACGTTCTTCACCAGCTTGAACCCGAAAGCGTGGCTGCACAAGGGCTGCTCCGGCACGTGCGAGAGGTGGGTGAGGGTTAGGTAAAAGAAGTCCAGCGTGGGGTCGGTGCGGAATTTCCGCACCTGCTCTACTGGGTCGTATGGCCCCACCAGCTGCCGGATGGTGCGCTGGCTTAGTGAGTGCCCGCCCTCGATGGCCAGGGCCAGGTTCAGCATGCCAGCCTGCAGTTGGGCCTGCACCGGCTGGCCTATCTTGCGGTTTAGCAAGTTGATTTTATGGGTGAGGGTGGACGCTGGTTTTGCCGACTCCTGCGCTACCCATTGGTAAAAGGCTATTTCTTTGTCGAGCAGCTGGGCATAACTGCCCTGGCTTTGGTTCACGAAATCAATGAAGCGACTGTCGAGCACAGCCACCACATCGCGCCCGAAAAACTCCAGCTCCAGCAGCTTCAGCAGTCCCTGCCGGCTGGCGAAAACATACTCCATGGCCAGTACCGCGGCTATGCCCAGGCAGGTCTCGGTGGGCTGTTTGCGGGCCATGGTTTGGGCCACGCTAGCTTGGTTTTCCAGGATGTGCCCGGCCAGGGTGTCGATAACCGACCCGATGCCCGGCAGCCGGACGGGCAGCGTGCTGCTGCCGTTCTGCCGGTCGGCGTCCTCAAATTTGGTCACGAACCGCTTGAAAAGCGGGTGAAAATGAAAATCAAACGTGTTCATCGGGTGGCCGCTTTAAGGGTTTGAGGCAAAGGGGCTAATACTGGGGTTTTGGCTGGGCTTGCACCTGCTGCAAGGCGCGAAGGCGGGCGTAGGCCATGTGGCTCGTGCGGTTCGGGCCGATGGAAGCCTCCAGGGCGCTGCCGGCCCGCCGCACGCCGGCGTAGCTTTCCAGTGTTTTGGCAAACAGCTGGGCCGGCGAACTCAGCGGTGCAGGCCCCGCCAGGGCCAGTTCGAGCGGCTGGCTACCCAGCGCCCCGGCAGCAGTGGCTCCGCGCCCTAGCGCCTCGCCTTGTACCTGCTGCCAGTCCTGGTATTCCAGCTCGCGCACGGCCAGTGGGCGCTTCACGTCGGCTTTTTCGATGCCCATGGTCCCTAAATAGGCGTGGCGAAGCTCGGCCGGGGCGGGCAAGGTCAAATCAAGCAGTGCCTTAATATCCAGAATGCCGGCACCAAACTGGCCGGACGGCAGTCCCGGCGCCTTTCGGGCCGACCGCTGCACGCTCAGCCGGAAGGCCTCTACCCGGTGCCAAGCTTGCGTGTAGGTAGTGCCAATGGCCGCCTCGTTTTTGGCCAGCCACAGCATGGCCGCGGCCGCAACGTGTGGGGTAGCGAAGCTGGTGCCGTTGCCGTAGCCCATGTCTTCCCGGTTGTCATCGGTGAGAATGGGCACGTACACGTCTTCTCCCGGCGCGGTAATGTCCACGGCCGGCCCGCGGCAGCTGCCGGACCAAGGCGCGTCAATAGGGTTCGAGGCCGCCACGCAGATGACTCCTGGATATTTACCCGGAGCCACCACAAAGGGCACTTCGTTGCCGGCGGCACAGGCCCAGATAACTCCCCGCTCATAAACCGTGCGGGCCAGGTCCTCGAACATTGAGTTACCTAAAGTGCCCATGCTCATCGTCAGCACCTGAAAGCCGTGGTCTAGAGCCAGCTGCACAGCCCGCGCTACGCGCTTAACACTCCCGAGCAAAATGACCGACCGGGCCACCCGGAAAGGGGCTAGGTGCGTGCGGGCCGTGTAGCCGCCGTTGCTCAGCTCGTGCAGCAGCCCGAAGTTGCCATCGTGCGCGGGCACTACTCCGCTGGCCGCTGCGCCAATGAGAATGCTGCCGGTGCGGGTGCCGTGGCCCGGATTCCTGCCCAGCCCGGTTTGCAGCGGGTCGCGGGCGTCATCGTCCTCGTCAATGGCGTCGTAGTCGGCGTTCAGGTTGTAGCCTTCCCGCACCTTCGAATGGTCGGTGTAGCCCGTATCCAGCTGCGCCAGCTGCAGGCCCGCCAGAGCGCGCAGCCCCTCCGGCTTGAGCTGGGCGGCCACTGCCTGGACATCGTAGCCGGTGGCGCGCTGGTTCCAACGCCGGATTTCTTTAAGGTCAGCCGCGTTGCTGGGCTTGAGCTTTGCCAGCCAGGGGCTGGTGGCCAGCCAGCTGTGCAGGAAGCGGGGCTCGTCCCATTCAGCCCGGCCGCGGCCGCTTTCCCAAGCTTTTGGTCCCGGCAGCAGAGCTGCTTCGGCGGCAACGTCGACCGCGCTGGGGGCCATATAGCGTGGTAGGTCCGGCTCGGCCTCTTCCACACCATCGAACCCTTCCAGCTGCGCAGCCACAGCCCACGGGTCGCTCACGTTCGGCACCGTAATCACCAAGTAGGCCCGCAGGCGTGATGGCACCTCGGCAGGAATCAGCTCTTCGATGCCGGCCCCGGGCAGCTGTTGCCGCAGCATTGCCAGGAGGTGGTCCCGCAGCAGGGGTACCGGGCTTACCCGAACGATAAAATCGGTCGTTACCCCCCCGCCCCAGTTAGTACTAGCGGGCGTTGGCAGAGACTGAGGAGCGGTTGCTAATCCCCCCCTGGCCCCGGTTGCCAGCAGCGGGGGGAGATTACTATTTAAACCAGAATTACCCGTCATCATCGCCTGGGCAACGGCTTCTTTTTGATGCATGGCGGCTACAAGTTGTTTTTTTAAAGAGGCCATAGCGGGCGGTACCGGCGCTTGGGTAATGAAATCGACCAGGCGACTGACTCGTACTCCCTGGTTGGCAATCCAGTCGATGGCGTCGTCGGCGTCGCCTTCCTGCCACGGCCGGCCGTCGCGGCGCAGCACCCGGCCCTGTGCATCGAGGCGAGGCACGCTGGCCCGGTGCAGGGCAATGGCTTCGCCGGTGCCCAGCCCTATCACCAAGCCGCCGCTCGAGCCTTCCAGGGTATCGCTTTCATAAAAAAGGTGCTTGTCAGCATCGGGCTGATTGGTCACCAGCAGCAGCCGGGTGTCGCGCAGCGTTACCTTTTTATAATCGCCCTGTGGATGCTGAATCACCATGCAGTTTTCCGACTCTATCACCTTGCCGCTGGCCCCGTCGAGGGTCACGTAGCCGTAGTCGCTCAGGGCCTTGCCTTCCTGGCTTTGGCTCTCCACAGCCACTACCGTGAAGTCCAGTTCCACTTCTTCTCCGGCCGTAGTGGTTTCGCGGGGCGTGAGGTAAAACAGGTCGGGACGCAGCCAGAAGGTTTGGCCGTTCTGAGGCTTGCCTTCCGCGCTGCGCTCGTAGCCCAGCATGATGCAACTGCCCTTGGCCAGCTCCGCATTGGGCAGCACGTGGTGATTGGTGAGTAGCAGCCCTTCGCCAATCAGCCAGCCGGTGCCCAGGCCCTGGCCGGCTGGCAGCACAATGCGCCCCACAGCCCGCGAAAAATTCACTAGCTTCTCTAGGATGCAGGCTTCCTGCAAATCCAGCTGGCTGCCCATCATCCGCTCTTGGGCGCGCGCAAACGCTTGGGCGTGCCCGCCAGGCAGCCAGTCTTCGTGCGCCGTTTCGCGGTCCAGCCGCGCCTGAATGCGCGCCGGGTCAGGCGAAACATCTTCCAAAGGAATCAATCCCTGACGAAACAGTTTGGTATTGCGTCGAATACGGTCGATTTCCAGCGCGAACAGCTTATACTCATCAGCGGCCGACTGCACCACGGCCCAGTTGGGGCGGATAACTGCCATATCATCAAAGTGAGAGGTTATTTAGAAGTGTCAATCAAGCTGTGACTAGCGTATCTGTGAGCTGCCAAGTCTTTGGCCCGGCAATTCCATCCGGAACCAAGTTGTGCTCGCGTTGGAAAGCCCGCAGCGCCGCTTCCGTTCGGGGCCCAAAACTGCCGTCAACCTTTACGCCTATCTTCCGCTGCAACTGCTCTACCCACTTGCCGCTCGCGCCCCGACGCAGGGTGGGACGCGGCCCATTCGCGCCTGGCGCGGGCGTGGGCTCAACTGCAGGTATCAATGTAGGAGCGGGGGCCGTCCCGTCTAAAATAGCCGTCACCTCCCTCCGAAACTGCACCATATCAAACACGGGGTCTGATTTACGACCTAAGGGCCGGGCGTATTCCTTATGCGCCGCGCAAAAAGTAGCGCTCTTGCCGATGTACTTCAGTATGGCGGCCACGCCCCGGTGGTAAGCATCCAGCTGTACAGCGGGCCAGGGGAAATCATTGGCCCGCCCCGTATTCTCGGCCTCGATGCCAATAAAATTGGCGTTACCATTGGTCAGGCCCTGCCAGATGCCCTTGCCAGCGTGGTTGCAGCGACCGGCCGCCAGCACGTAGTAAGTGCCGTCGCGGCCCAGCCCTAGCTGGGCCAAGGGCCCCGGCAAATCGGAGCGTCCTTCCAACAGGGTACGCAGCGTAGGCATGTTGCCCCGCTTGTCGTTGGTGGCCGTGTGGTGGCAGATGACGCCGTGGGTGGGGCCCACATCGCCGCGGCCGCGCTCTTCCCAACCTTCTACCAGGGCTACTTTCAAGCCGGCCGATTTAAGAACGGACGGCAACCAGATGAGGGAGTAGATCATATCAGGCAACGCCGCCTTCAGCAGCTGGCAAGTGCTCGTCCAAGGTTAAGTTGATGGCTACTACTTCGCATCCATCCAGACCACTTTCTTCGTCTCGTGGGGTGGCCAGGGGCTGTTGCGCCAGCGAGGCTACCACAGCCATATTTTCGCTTAGCTGGGCTTTGTGCTGCGTCCCATCCACACCGTTCGTTGATGGTATAAGCGCACTTTTGGATTCCTGCCGGTCTTCGGAAGCCTCTTCCTTGCTTTTTTCGTGGGGCTTCACCGTCGAGCGGATTACCATGATTTTGTTGAGCACATCGAACCAGAAGGGTGCGCCCAGCATGGCGGCGAGGGCCGTGAGAAGCCAGCCCAGCAGCGGGCCAAACACGTAACTCCAAATGCCCAACTCCCCGGGCTGGGTCTGGTAGTGCTGCTGCGGTCCCCACCCAATGGGGATTTGTAGCGCATTCAGCTCGGCTTGTACTGTCTGATAGTTGCCGTTTGTAAAATTTGGGTCCTTTACCGCTACCCCCGCGCGTGCCACCAATGCTGCCCGCGCCACGTCGTTGTGAGAGAGATAATTTGCGATGGTGATGGTGTTGACATTCAGCACAATTGCGACCACCAGCGCAATCCAGAAAATCACCCATTGACTGGAGCGTTTGTACCAGCCTGATACCCGGTCCATACCGCTGTCATACCACGCTTCGATGTAGGCCTGAGCTTTGTTTAAATCGCCCTGGGCAGCATCCAGCGCGGTCAGGACAATGCGTTGAACGGCAGGATTCTGCAGGTTCGCAATATTGCCTCGAATAGAATCCAATGAGATTCTGGGAGACTGGGCATCGCTGCTAACCGCGTCGGTCGCCGGGCCTCGGGCCGCAATGTCCATCAGCGCCAAGGCAAAGTTTTTAGTGGGAATGTAGGAGGGCAGCGTCCCTCCATTGGTCATCGCGCTTGGGCGTTTCGTGCCTGGCACGGGTTTGTATACATCCGAGTATAGCCCATAAATCAGCGGGTGGGTATACAGACTCTGGGCCAGCCCTTTTGCCTCCTTATCATGGAGTAACTCCCGAATCCCATGTTCAAGAAAAGCTGCTCGGGTTTTAAGCCAAGCCTCAATCCCCTCCCTGATAACGGTACAGACGATGCTGATGAGGATAAAAACGAAAATGACTCCAATCGCGACTTCGAGTATCTGTGAGCCAAACATAAGTTGTCGCGCTTGGTATGGACGAAAATGCGGAACAGCCGTCAAGTGCAACAGGGATTTTAATCTACCCTAAGCGACGATAACGCAATTTTTTAACGAGAGCAAGCAATAGGCCATTGAACTCAGCTGAACAAACAGCTCATTGTGAAACACTTGACGGATTACAATTCTACCTTTTTAACTAACCCTGCGCCTCAGTGCTACCACCGAATTTTTAGAAATAAATTGGGGTAGTCCAGTAAAAATGGGCCGTCAGCTAAGGCAGGTTGATTTTTAAGTCCCACTCAACTTGATGCAGTGAGCGGTAGTCAGGGGGCGGAACGGCAGGGCCAAGGAGGACCTGCACTTTCTCTTGCTGGACCGCTACGGCCACGTCATCCGCATCCGCGGCTATTGCCTCCTCCCGATTCATTCTTCCCGGCAGTCGCCAAACCGCCGGAACGGGGCGACGGTGGTCCGGCTCTCGCCCTTGCTGCACTAGAACATCAACATGCTCGGACAGCACGATTTTACCTTGCCTGATGGAATTGCTGCCAGGTGGCTGCGCCCGTTAGGCGACCAGACCAGCCTAGAGGAACGTCTTGCCCATCTGCTTAGACGGGAATTTTTGTGCTTGCGCTACCCTAATAAGCCTAACGCAATGGCGGCCATATTAGACCCGTTCGGGTGTTAAATCAGCTACAATCGTTGAATTATCCCCGAACAGGTATAGCCTATCACTACTCCGTTGGCCGTCTTTGTCAAGCAGCGCCGCAAGCTGTTGCCGCTATCCCAGCCCGACCTGGCAGCGAAAGCCGGCTTCGGGCCGGCCAGGCGCAGTGGAGCACCGCGCAGTACACTACCCGGTTGGAAGACTTTCTGTTGGTGGACTAGTGCGGCCCGCGTCGTTTGCCGGGCCAGTCAGCAGTGGGCTGCGCTACGGCTAGTGAGAGGACGACCAACAACAACGGCCACCCTTGCCAGGGTGGCCGTTGTGGCACAGGGGCAGGCTGGATGGCGGGCTTATCGCACCAACACGAGGCGGGTGTGCAGGGGCTGGCTGCCGGGGCCGGTTACGCGCAGCACATAGGTGCCGGCGGGCAGAGTGGCCGGCAGCGTCAGCGGCATCTGCTCGGCATCGGTCAGCGGGCGCAGGGCCTGGGTGTGGTGCAGGCGCCCGGCGTTGTCGAGCAGCTGCAGCGTCAGGGCCTGGCCGGCGCGGCCGGTGAGCAGCAGCGTGACGGGCCGCGCCGGGTCGGCGGGGTTCGGGGCCACGGTGAGGGCCGCCGCGGGCGTGCCCAGGCCGGCGGCCACGCTCACCACGCTGCTGTAGTGCAGCGTGCCGTCGGTGTCTTCCTGAGCAAGGCGGTAGTAGAGCTGGCGGGCGGGGGCGCTGGCATCCAGCACCGCGTAGCGCCGGGCCTGGGTGGTGGTGCCGGCGGCGGGCTGCGCCGCTACGCGGGTGAACGTGCGCCCGTCCACGCTACGCTCCACGTGGTAGGTGCGGGCGTTCAGTTCCTGGGCCGTGGCCCACTGCAGCTCCACCCCGGCGTCGGTGCGCCGGGCGCTGAAGGCAGTGAGCGTTACGGGCAGCGGGGCAGCCGAGAAGGCCCGGGCGGCGCTGTAGCTGGTGGCCACGCGCAGGCCGTCGACGAGCAGCTGGGTGGTGTTGGCACTCTGGCGCAGGGCCACCGAGCCGAGGTTGGCGGGGGCCGAGCTGGCGGCTTCCGTGCTGGTGGCGTCGGCCGTGGCGGGCTCCGTCTGGCCCCCTGGGTTCACGTAGAGGCGGGTTTCGGTGCCCGAGGGCCCGAACACGTAGCGCACCGTCAGCAGGTAGGTCTGTTTCAGGTCGTACTCGGCGGGGGCGTATTGGGTGGTAGTGCCGCTACCCGACACGCCGAACTGGATCTTGCCGGCGGTGGCGGCGGGCCGGACGTAGAGGCGGCCGCGGAAGGTGGTGCTGAGGGGGTCGGGCCCGAGGTGGAAGAAGTAGTCGGCCGTGGTTACCGCATTCACGCTCACCAGCAGCGAGGCATACACGGCCGTGCCGGCGCCCTGGCTGGGGAAGGTGCGGCTCACGTCCTCCCCCGAGGCGGCAAGCGTGGCGGCCGCAGCCGCGGCGGCGGGCCGGTTAGCGGCATCGGCGTCGTAGCCGCCGTAGCTCAGGCCGGGGGTGCTGACCAGGATGGCGTTGGTGCCGGGCGCGCTGTGGGCCGTCCAGCCGTGGGCGGTGAGCCGGTCACCGGCCGGGTAGTCGAAGTTATCGGCCAGCAGCAGCCCGGCGGGCGGGGCGGGCGTGGACAGGGTCAGCTCGCCGGCGGGCGTGAGCAGGTAGTTCTCGGCCCCGCTGGTGTTGTCGTCGTTGTAGTCGAACACCGTGTAGGTGTACTCCGTGCTGGCCGCGAGGCCGGTGACGGTGACGCTGGCCGTGGCGGCGGCTCCCACCACGTAGACACCGGGCGCGGGCTGGTCGCCCTGGCCGAAGACGGTGTTGGCCAGGTAGGTGGTGCCGTCGGCGGGCTGGAAGCTCAGGGCCGGGCCGGGGGTGACCAGCAGCAGCTTTTTGGCTCCGTCGCCCCCGCTGATGGCGAGCGTGACACTGGTGGGCGCCACGGCGGTGGCAGTGAGGGTCGAGCCCTGGGTGGGCTCGGCGGCCAGTACCACGGCGCCCGTGGTAAAGGTGCGCTGCTCCCCGTAGCTGGTGCCCTGGGCGTTGGTGGCGTAGGCCCGCACGTAATAGGTGGTGCCGGGCGCCAGGCCGGTGAGGGCGCTGCTGAACGAGCCAGTGCCGGTACCGTCCTGGGTGAAGTCATCCTGGGTGGTGGGGGCCTCGGTGAGGGCGTAGACCACGCCGCGCGCCGTGACGGGGCGGCCGCCCTCGTCGAGGACGGTGCCGCCGGCCGTGGCCGTGGTGCTGGTGACGGCCGATACGGCGGCCGTGCTCAGGCTGGGCGGGTAGGCAGGGGCCACGCCGGTGCCCGACACGGCAATGCCGTCGAGTAGCGCCGCGTCAGGGCTGGTGAGCGTAATCACGCCGCTGTAGGCCTGCGCCGCTTCCGGCACGAAGCGCACCTCGACGGTCGCCGTGAGCGAGCCGCCGCTGACGGGCAGCGTCAGTGCCGCGCAGGAGAAGGCCGTGGTGCCGGTGCGCAGCTGGAAGCCCGCGGGGGGCGTGAGCGTCACATCGCCGCCCAGGTTGCGGCCGCTGAGCGTTACCGGGCGGCCGGCCGAGGGCGTGCCCACCGGCACACTGCCGAAGTCGGGCACGGGGCTGGGGGTGGCGGTTACACTGGGCGTGGGCGTGGTCACGGTGAGGGTCACCGGGGCGCTGGTGCCCGCGACGCTGCCGCAGGTGCTGGTAGCCCGGGCCACGAGGTAGTAGGTGCCGGCACCGCCGAAGTCGGCCCCGCGGGGTGTATAGCTGGCAGCGGTGGCTCCGCTGATCGCCGTGGTGAACGGGCCGTCGCTGCTGGTTGAATACAGCCAGGTGAAGGACGACGGGGCCGCCGGCGTGGCCGTGATGGCCGCGCCCGTGCCGTTGGTGGCTAGGCTCTGGGCCGCGGCGGGCGCGAGCGTGACGCTATTGGTAGCGGGCGCAGTGGTGACGGTCAGGTTGGCGCCGTTGGGGCTGCCGGTGGTGGCGGATGAGGCCTGCACCACGCGGATGCGGTAGCCGGTGCCGGCGGCCGTGCCGGCCGGAATGGTGGCGGCCAGCGGGGAAGCCGTGCCGGAGCCGATCAGGTTCTGGTTCAGGTCCGCCGAAAACGCGCCGGCGGCGTCGGAGAGCTGGGCGGCGAAGGTGCCGGTCAGGCCCCCGGTGAGCGTGAAGGGCACGGCGACGGCCGCGCCGCTGCCGGCGGCGCAGAACGGGCTGCCGGTGATGGGACCGGTGGTGATGGCGGCCGGGGCCGGGGTGCCCGAGAGCGTGGGCGTGAGCACCAGGTTGTCCAGGCCCAGGGCCTGGGCGTTGGTGCTGCCGCCGCTGCCCACGTACGACCAGCGCAGGTAGAGCGTGCCGCCGTCGGCCAGGTTCAGCGCGCTCAGCGTCGCGGCCTTGCTGAGGCTGGCGGGCGGGTTGAGCACGGCAACGGCCGCGTCAGCCGCGTAGCTCTGCGAGCCGTCGGCCACCAGCGACCAGGTGCTGCCGTCGGGGCTGGCGTAGAACTGCCAGTCGAAGGCGCGGGTGCCGGCGCGGTACTTCTCAATATCGAAGGCCACGCCCAGGTCGGTGAGCGTCTGGCCCGTGCTGTTGCGCACGGCCAGCAGGATGCTGCGCGGGGAGCTGTAGCTGCCGGAGGACAGGAAGCCCAGGGCCCGGTCGGTGGCCGCGGCCGTGACGCCGGGCGCGAAGTTGTAGGCCCCGCCCGAGGAGGAGCCGCTTAGCGCGCCGGTGCCGGAGGTGCCGCCGGCCTGGGTGGTGGCGCTGTTGTTGGCCGCGTTGCCGTAGACGGGGCTGGAGCCGCCAGCCAGCTGGAAGCCGGCGGGCAGGGCAGCCGTGGCGCTGGCGGCCAGGGCGCTGAAGTCCTGGGTGACGGCGGCCGGGCCGGTAAGCTGCAGCTGGGCGCGGGCGCCCAGACTCAGCAGCAGCAGCAGGGCCGTGAGCAGGCGGGAAAACGAGGTATAGGAACGAGCCATAAGGCAGGGAAAGTCAGGGAAAGGGGGAAAAACCGAAATGCGCCCCGGGCCGGGGGGCCGGGGGCAGGGCCGCAGCCGCCTAGTTGGTGGGGCCGCTGTCGACCTGAGCCTCCACCACCTGCTGCACGCTGGTGGGCAGGGCCGAGAGCAGGTCGAGGCCGGTGGCGGCCTCAATGGCATCGACGCTGGTGCGGTACTGGCCCCAGCCCCGGACCATGCCGTTGTCGTTGGGCGTGTCGATGGCGATGATGCGGGTGGCGGCCGAGACGCGGCTCACGTCGTTGGTGCCCCGGGGCAGCACCACGATAACCTTCCACACGCGGCGGGGCACCTGCACGCGGCCCTGGTCGAGGGTTTCGGCGTAGCCGGCCGAGCCGGTGCCGCCCTTGCCGTAGGCGCCCATGATGATGTAGAGCTCATTGCCGGCATCCACCAGCGTGCGGCCGTAGTTCTCCAGGTCGGCCCAGCTCTGCTGGTTGTTGTTGGGGGCCTGGGGAATCATGTTGGTCATCAGGAAAGTAGCCGAGTTGTCGGCCACGGTGCTGGTGCGGTCGGCCGAGGGGCAGTTGTGGCCCCGGTCGAAGCCCGAGCCCGAGTAGCTGCCGCTGCCCACCTGGTACCAGCCGGCGGGCAGGGTGGGGTCGGCGCGGAAGTCGTTCTGGCGGGAGGCCGAGCCGATCCACACGGGGGCCAGGTACCAGCTCACCCAGTTGGGCGTGCCCCGGTCGCGGTGGTAGGACAGCGCGTACTGCGCCTTTTCCAGCAGGTAGTTGGTGGGCATGCTGACCTCGGCGGTGGCCCCGCTGGGGTTGCCCATGGTCAGGTGCTGGTTGTCGCCGGCCACCGGGGGCGGCGGGGCCGTGGTGGTGAAGGCCGTGACGGTGAAGTTGTCGAGGTTGAGGCGGGCGCTGCCGCCGGTGACCTTGCGCAGCTGGAAGCGCAGGCCGCCGGGCACGTTGACCGGAAAGGAGGCGGTCTGCAGGCTGTAGGAGAATGCCACGACCGGCTGGCCGGCGCGCACCCAGGTGTCGCAGCCCTGGGTCTGGTACCAGAGCTCGAAGGCGGCGGTGGCGTCGGTGCCGTAGGCGGCGTGCTGCACGCTGACGGTGCTGGCACCGTCGGGCAGGAAGAAGTCCATGGTCAGCGTGCCGGCCTGCTGCAGGCGGGCGGCCTGGGCGCCGGCGCGGTGGTCCTGAGCGTCGGTGCCGAGCAGGGCGTCGTCGAAAATCCAGGAGCCGGTGCTCAGCGTGACGGGTGCCGCCGGGTAGGTGGGCTTGGTGCCGGAATCAAAGGATTCCGTGGTGGTCTGGGCCCAGGCGGTGGGGGCCAGCAGGCACAGCAGGGCCAGCAGCAGCCCCGTACGGGGGCGCCGGCCAGTTAAGTAAACGGGCATTAAACGAAGCGGTAAAGGTGTGTGTGCAAGCGGGTGGGGTGGGCGCGGAAAATCTTGCAAAGCTACCCCTGCCGCCTGGCACTACTGGCACCACCTCTGCATTCATAACAGAACGGACACATGGCCAGGGTGAGGCCGACCGGTTGGGGCCGCAAAGCTTTGAGGCGTTACCGGGCACCGTAGCGGAGCGACAAGCAGCTGCATCCCGCCCGGCCATGCCACCGATAAAGCAAACGGCTACCCGATGGGTAGCCGTTACGGCTGCCGGGCAGCCACCTGGGAAAGGCCCGTCGTCGGTGCTTTACTTAGGCCGCCGGCTGCCATGCGGCATTGCGGGAGGGGCTGTGCCGCAACAGGGCCGGTTAAAAGCACTTCAGGCAGGCCCGCTTGCCGAGCTCCTCCGCCGCGGTGGTGGACATGCTCTGCACCTCGTGGTTGCACCGGTTCAGGCCGGAGCACTCGTTGGTGGCGTGGTACGCAACGGAGCCCTTGCTCATGCACACGTAAACCGCTGCGGTGGTGGTGCGGTGGGCGGCCGGGACGGCTGGCTGGGTGGGCAGGGACGCGCTGGTCAGAAAAAGGGAGCCGGCCAGGAGTAATGCTTTGAACATAGAGGGGGAAACAGGTAGGGTAAGGTTTTGCTCCTGAAATATACTGCTACAACTGCAACACCTTCAACTGCGCTGGTCAGCCAACAACCAGCATGTCCTCAAACCGGGTGGGGTGGGCCTGTGCCCGAAACGGTGTCACAGGCCAGCTAATGGTGTCTATGGACAGGGCGGGATAGCAAGGAGCGAGATACGCGCTGCTCTCGTGCCGAAGCCTCTGATGCGTTGGGCGAGCTGTCAGCGTTACCAGTCCACCCACTCTCTACTCAGGTCATAGCCTGATGCAAAGCAGCTAATCACACGATTGACAGCTTTTAAGCGCAGAAAGTCACGATTATCAGGGTATTTTTAAGCACTGCCTTTGCTAAGCTCCTAGCCGTGCGGAGAGCGTTAGCGCTCAAGTGAGCGCTTCAGTGTTGAGTAAATCCCCTTCAAGCAGACTTCATGCTACCTGTTGACTACTCCCGTCACTTGCCAAAAGCTAGAGCCTGTTATGGACTAGTGGCGCGAAAAACGCCTTTTGCCAGCAAGAGTGTCGCGAAGGCCAGGAAATGAAACTGTTGCATGGTCAGGGCCAGGCGTTCGTAGTCGCGGGCCAAGCGTCGGAAGCGAGCGGCCCAGCCGAAGCTGCGCTCGACGACCCAGCGGCGGGGCAACAGCACAAAGCCGGTTTGTCCGGCTGGCTTGGCAATAACCCGTAAGTCAATATCGTGCACGGCAGCGGCGTATTCGGCTGCCTCGCCCGTGTAGCCCTGATCCACATACGCCACCTGTACCTTTTGGCCCGTGACCTGCTGCACTCGCTGGCAGAGCGCCTCCACCTGCCCGCGGTCGGATTCGTTGGCCGGCGTGACGACGGCGGCCAGCAGGTGGCCCAGCGTGTCGACGGCCACGTGCACCTTGCTGCCCTTGCGCCGCTTGGCCCCGTCGTAACCGGCGCGGGCCCCGCTTTCGGGTGTGCTCTGCACCGTGCGCGAGTCCAGAATCACGGCCGTGGGCTCGGCCTCGCGGCCGGCCAGCACCCGTGCCAGTTCGCGCAAATCGGCCATCATGTGCTCAAAACAGCGGTTATCCCGCCATCGGGCCCATTGTTGATACACGGCGGCCCAGGGCGGCAAGTCGTGGGGCAGGTAACGCCAGCCGCAGCCAGTTTTGACCAGGTAACGCAGGGCGTTGAACACATCGCGCAGCGCATGCTCGCGTTGCGGCGCCTCTTCCCGCACCAGGGCCAAATAGGGTGCTACAAACATCCATTCTGTATCCGATACGTCGCTGGGGTATCCGCTTTGCTGTGCCATACCCCAAATTACGCTACCAGTGCATAACAGGCTCTAGATACAAGAGAAACGGCTTGGACTGCTTCTTATGCGCTTGCCGGAGAAAGCTCATTATCTCGACTCCCGAGGAAGCAGTTAGGCAAGCCTTTATCACTTACTTAACCGCTGACTTAGGTGTACCCAGCGAGCTTATCGAGGCTGAGGTACCAATGAGCTATTACGAGAAGGCACAGAGCGGGCGAGCGGACATAGTGGTGAGTGACGCCACAGGTAATGCAAGACTATTAGTAGAATGTAAAGCAGCCAGCATCTTCTTATCAGATGCCGCAGTGCAGCAAGCTCAGCGCTATAACGCAGTGATCAAAGCCCGGATCATCGTCATTACGAACAGCGTAGTGACTTACGCCTTTGAGAGCACTGCGGACGGAGAGCTGCTGCCTTTAGCCCATCTTGTGCCTTACAGTGAACTGATCGGAGACGACCCATTACCGCATCAGCTTCCTGAGCCTTGGTCATACGACCGGCTGGACGTCTCCAAGCCCATTCCGGACGCTGTAATCGCGCACAGTATTCAACAGGGCTACATCGGGGAGGATACCAGCCCCGCCCTGTACCCCCTCATCTTTAACCTGATGGATTGGATGTTTGATGCCGATGACAGAGTCGAGCCGCAATCGCTCGATCATATTTCCCTAGTTGAGGACTGTGGCATTCGTAGCGCTGAGTTTGGCAACGCTGGGGGAGGAACCATTGGAATGGACTACCGGTATTTCTTGATTAGCGACAGCAAGCTCGATAACCAAATAGTCTCCTTAACCATCGCAGGCATTGCCAAAACAGTCGATGACCCGCACTGGAAGAATCGAACAGCAGGCACCATCTTGGCCGTTGCCATCGACGATTTTCAGAGGAGTCATATGTCGCTGGAGCTTCGCTTGGATAAATATGTCAGTCTGGAGGCAAACAAAGCCATTATCTGGCACGATGGCACGCTGACGGTAGGCAAGCTTGGCAGTGTTAGGCGACAGCTGCTGCTCGACTATATCTTTGAGAGAGCGCCTCACCTATCAGATGACCATGGAGCCCTGGTCTTAGGCGAGCTCGATCTAACCCAGGAGATCAGATCGCAGCAAGCTGCTCTCCTCACTTTTCTGGATAACTTACTCTTGTATGCCGTCTTGCGAGATGAGTTTCGGGATATTCTGCGAAGCAGCCTCCGCTAATCGACTGCCTTAGCCTTAAGGCTGCTCTTGCCGCTCAAGACATCCTACGTCTGTCTGCTTGTTACAAGCAGATAGTCCTTATTGAGCTAAACGTCAGCTAAAATGCCGATGCTGCCGTGTCGGCGGGCAAGCAGCCGGATATCAAGAGCACCAGGTATGACTTTTGACCGAGCTCTCCGCTAAGCTCAGCGCTGTCACGACAAGCGCGAAGGCCTTCTTACCAGCCAGATCGGCTTCTCATCGCTCCAGCTGCGGAGATCTCTCCTTGCCTTCCTGACTACGGTGGGACGCGGCCTGCCGCTCGGCCCGGTCGCGACCATGCTCAATCACGTGGCTACCGGGATGCAGAGCCACGGCGTCGAGCGTTTGGCTCACCTGCGCTATTTCAGGCTGGTCGGTACGGTACGATACCTTTATTTCGGAGTGTCGGGTGCCTTCGGCATCCACGGTGCTCTGTAGCTCGCTGGTCTTGGCCCCGCTGCTGGCAATGGCCGCTTGTACGGCCTCGGCCTGGCCTCGCTCGCCTGGTGAAATAGCCAGCTCATCCACTCGGATAATTACTTGTTTCTCGTTACCTAGGGTTTCCGGGTTTACTGCCTGGGGCTCGACTGCTTGAACTGCAGCACCAGGTTTGGCGGCCACGTCCAGACTACGGTCCCGGGTATGAGGCTGGATCGATGCGGCCTCGGCGGCCATCTGGCGGGCAGCGCGGTCTGCATCGGGCTCGACGACGCTTACGCCGGCATATTGCTCCTTACCAGCTGCGGCGCGGGCATTGGTGTTGGTCACAATGGCGTGAATGATGGCAATATCCGATTGGTCGTTACGGTAGCTCATGTCAAACTCGGCTCGCCGCATGCCCCGCTCGTCCATTGTACTGCGGATGTCGCTGGTCCGCATGGAATAGCCGGAGTTATCCAGAATGGCTTTCCAGGCCTCGGCGCGGCCGGTCGTGTTGGGCTCCAGTTCATCAATCTGCCAGGTCGCTGATTTCTGCTCCGTGGGCGTAGCAGCAGACAAGCTGGTTGCCGCAGCCGATTTGACGTAGCGGGCCCGGTCGCGCAGCTCCTCACGCTCGTCTTCATCGACTCTGCGGCCGGCGGGTGGCGGGTTGTCGTCGATGTACTCTTTCAGCAATACCAGCCCGGCATCCTTGGCGTGCACAAACTGGGCGGTGTGCTCCGCCGCTTCCTGCTCGGTGCGGTAGGAGCGGGTGGGTCGATCACCCTCGGCTGTTGCCGCTCCCGGCACGGCTTGATGGAAGTGGTTAACGTGCCGCTCCTGCGGTGCCTCCGGGCTATTCTCCCGCTCCCGCTGGGCTTGTCGCGCTAAGGCCCGCTGCTCCTGCGCTAGGCGCTGGGCCTCAGCCAGCCGCTGCTGGCGCTCTGATTCGCGTTGCGATTCTTCGCGCTGGGCGGCGTCCCGAATCTGCTCGGCGCTCAGTCCCTGGTTAACATATTCCAGCTCCTTATTGAAGTCCTTGGCCAGCGGGTAGTCCACGCGCAGAAAGCTTTCGTGCTGGCGCTCGGCCTCGCCACGCCGCTGCTCGCGCTGCCGGTACAGCTCCTGAGCCACGACCTCCAGCTGGGCCGTGTCAGCGCGGGCCACGGTCAGGCGCACGATGGTGGCCTGCTCGGTACTGCGCTGCACTTCTACGCCCAGCGAAGGACCGTCCTGTTGCGTCTGGTTGATTTTCTCTACTCGCTCGCTGAGCTGCTGCACCTGGCCCGCACCCTGCTCGGCCGACTCGTGATGAAAGGTCACCTTCAGGCTGATATGATACTTATCGCTGGTGGCGTGCCACTCCACTGGCCGCCCAGCTTCGCGGTAGGCTTCCTGTTCAGCGACGGGCACCAGCGGGCGGGCAGGCTGCAGCTCATTGAGGTAGTTGATATTGAACTGCCGGCCACCGGCGTCGCGGTCATTGGCCAGCACCACCTGCTGGGGCTGCTGCTTGTCGATGACGCGCTGAATTAGGGCCACCTGGGCCTCGGTGGGCGTGCCGCTGGTAGCAATGTAGAGCGTGTTTTGGGAGTCCTGCCCGTGCTTGAGCTGAAAGTGGGACAGCGAGTCAATGGCCGACTCGCTCACCACTAAGCGCGCCACCGGCGTGTCCTTGCCGTCGGTGGGGTGTGACACCCAGATGCCGTTTTTAGGCAGCGGCAGCAGGCTTTTGTAGTGCTCGTTTTTCTGCTCGACGCTGGCCAGCCCGTGCTCATTATAGAGTGGGAAGGCCGTGTTCCGGTGCTCGTTCTGCTGCGCAGTGAAAATGCGTCCTTGGAAAGCCGGACTGTCGAGCGTGGCATCCATGATGCCGCGCCCATGCAGGTAGCTGCGGTCGGTGAGCTCCTTTTTGACGCCCAGGACCTCGGAAATCAGGCGCGTGCGGCGCTCTTCCTCAGCCTGCCGCGCTTGTTCCGGGTCGCCCACAGGCAGGCTGCTTAGGCGGCCGGTATCGGGCGGGGTGGCGTACACCCGGGCCGGGGCCGGCGCGCCGTCGAGGTATTCGCGCAGCTGCTGGCGCACCTGGCCCAGGTTGAGGCCGTGGCCGTCGCCGCCCCGGGTCTTGGCAAAGTCGATGATGGAGCCTGCGTCGCGGTCGTCGCCAGTATTCAAATATACCTGGTGGCCCTCGGTCTTGCGGGTGACAATGACGTGCTCGTCGTCCTTGACCAGGTGGTGCCAGTCGCCGCGGCGGCTTTCCTTCTTGATGGAGTAGCCCTGGCGCTGGGCGTAGTCAACCAGGTCAATGTCGCGCTTGAAGCGGTCGAGCTCAGTGGGGTCGTTTTCCCGGGGTGCGTTCATGAGGTGGGGGAGTGAAGCCGGACAGCTCCACTTACCCCGGCACCCAGACGGGCCCCAAGCAGGAAAGCTATCTGGGGTTAGGTTGTGGGCGGCGGGCTACTAGCCCGCTGCGCGGCCGCGTCAAAGAAGACCAGCTGGCCGTGGAATTGGGCTAATAGCTCGGCGCTGCCGAACACGTACTGGTTGGCGCCGCTACCGATGTCGATGCGCACGATCTCCGTGGGCACGCCCAGCGCGCGCAGCACCTTTTGCACGAGGCGCGGCTCGTCGCGCTTGAGCTTGCCATTCTTCAGGTTGACAACGTTCGTATAGGTCAGACCATGCTGAGCACAAAAAGCGGTTAGATCACCCTGCGGCAGGGCTTTAAGACGAAACTGCACGTAGCGCAGACACTCGCTGTAGGGCGCGGACAGGCTAAGGTCAGGAAACCCCAATGGGGTGGCTGGGTGGTCAGATGACGACATGCGAAGAGGTGTGCTGCCGGGGCAGTAGAGGCTAAAAAATCGGAGCGATACTCCAAAGGACGTAAACCACGGCTACAAGATGCCATGCCCTTTGGGAAAAACTCAAATCTTCTATTTACTACCGCCCGCGTGGTTGCCGCTGGTACCACTCCGCTTCGTTGGTATGAGCTTCATACGACCAAGTAATTTTTAGGTTTTTACTAACTTTTAACTAACAATCATTGACTGCCTGCCGTAAGGGCTGGGTATGCGTTCCGTGATACTCTTCCTGGTGCTACTGGCCCTGGCCGCGCTGGCGGCGCTGCTGTGGTGGCGCTTTAAGGGTTCTGGGCAGCCGGCCGCACCGGCTGCGGCGCTGGCCACGCGCAACCATCATTCCCTGCGCACCTTCCACTACGAGCCCGCCGCCGCCGCTCAGGCTGCGATAGCCGCTGTCCCCCCCGAAGCCGGGGCGGCCCTGGCCCGGCTGCTTCCCGCAGAAGACCTAGCCGGTATGGAACCGGGGCAATCTGCCGAAGCAGAATCAGCCACAACGCTGGTCGACAGTCGGCATGCCGATGGCGAGCATCCAGACCAGGTCCCACCAGCGGCGGAAGCTCCCCGGCCAGCTTCCATTCGTCACGCCGCTGGGGCCTTGGGCTCTCTCCTGGATGCGCAGGAAGACGCGGCGGCACCCGTTAAGCCGGCTTCTGCGCCGGCAACGGAAACTGACGAGGAGCCGGCAGAAGCCCTCTTTCATAATCCCCTCACTGCGCCGGCGCCCACAGCCAACGACCAGGCGAACCGCGCCGCCGCAATCGCCCTGCGCCAACAGCGCCGGGCCCGCATGAGCGCGGATGCCGCCGCCCAACGCGCGGCGCTGAGCGACCTGTTTCCCGGCGCCGGCAATGCCATTCCCACGACCAAACCCTCTTAAATGTCCCGCTTGGCTTTCCGGGGAGATAAGCACCCTATTTCCACCTATTACCCCTTTTCTATGCTACCCCATTTGCTTTCCCGGGCCCGTACCTACGCCGTAACGGCCCCTGAAACCCTGCGCACGCTGGCCGCGGCCGGCCGGAGCTACCAGCCTTCCAAAGCCGAGCTGCGCGCCGGGGCCCTGCTGACCACCCTGGCCCTGGCCACCAGCCCGGCCCGCGCCCAGCTGGGCGGGGGAGGCGCCGCGGCCGCGCTCGAAGGCGTGCAGGAAACCGTCGTGGGCATCGTGCAAGTCATTTTCGCCATCGTGCTCATCGTGGGTTTGATTCGCGTGGTAATGAAGTTTGTGCAGGGCGCCCCGGATGCGCTGGGCGCCCTGGGCTGGCTGGTGGGCGGTGTGATTCTGTGGTTTGGCTTTCAGCTCTTCAAGGACGATTTGGTCAGCGCCGTGGGCGGCGGGGACGGCGGCGTCCGCTAAGCTATGCGCTCCTACAAATCCATTGAGCGGCCCGCGCAGGTGCTGGGCATGAACCTGCAGGACTTGGGCATCATGGTCGGCCTGTTTATCGGCTCCGTGCTGCTGCTGGGCTTCCTGGGCATGGCCGTCAAGATTCCGCGCCTGGTGTACCTGCTCGTCATCGTCGGGGAGCTGGGCCTGATTCTGGGTTTGCGCTACCTGAGCAAGAAGCAGGCGCCCGGCTTTCTGCTGGGCTGGCTCTCCTTCACCTTCATCCAGCCCCGCCGCGTGGCGGTGGGGCTACTTCCCACTCCTTCCGATGACCAAAAAGCCCAAAACGGCCACGTTTAACGCCGTGATGCCCGTGCACAGCTTCGAGGGCGACAAGGTGGTCTTCAAGGACGGCCGCGTCGCAGTGGGCTTCCGCGTGGAGCCCGCCGAGATGGAAAGCTGGACCGCGGACGACTACGCAGCCTTTCAGACCGCGCTGGTGGGCGTACTCCGACCCCTGCCGGTGGGCACCATTGTGCAGAAGACTGACATCTACTACGACCGGCCTTACCGCGAGGATAAGACCCAGCAGACTTACTTCGAGCACAAGATGAACAAGCACTTCTTCGAGCGGCTGGTGCTGCTGCAGAAGTCCTACCTGTTCCTCTCCTTCGCCCCGGTAGCGGTCAAGTCGCCCAGGACCAACGCCGTGAATGCGCTGGTAGCCCGCGCCGGCGAGGCCGTGCTCAAGAATCCGTTTGCCCAACTCGTGCATACGCTCGAAGCGGCCGAGAGCGGCGCTGTGGAGTTCATCCAGGGCCTCAAGAGCCTGGGCGGGGTCACCTTCGAGCGATTGCAAAGCACAGATATTCAGCAGCTCTACCGGCAGTACTTCAACCTCAACTTCGATGGCCAGCCCACCCGGCAGGAGCGTGAAATCGGCAACGACCTGGGCACTTTCAGCGTGGGCGAGCATAAGGTGAACGTGCTCTCGATGGTCGGGCAGGGCTCGGATGCCTACCCGGCCGTGCGCAACGGCTACGGGGTGACGGCGCCGATGCTCTACCCGCTCACCCACATGCTGCAGTGCCCGCACGTGCTCACCCAGGCCCTGCTCATTCACGATACCCGCGCTGAGTTAAGCAGCCTTGACACCGACCGCAAGCTCAACGCCTCCCTCTCGTTTCTGGCCACCCAGGACAACCATCTGCGGGCCGCCGAAGTCGAGGAGTTCACGGCCGAGGTGCGGGCCGAGAACAAGCAGATTGTGGGCCTGCACCTGAGCTGCGTGCTCTGGGACACCAGCGACACCAGCCGGCGCGAGAACGTGGAGCGGGCCACGGCGGCCTTTCGCTACATGTTCGGCACCGAAAGCGTAGTGGAAAGCTACCTGGCGCTGCCCGTGTTCTTCGGTCTGCTGCCGGGCAACGCCTGGCAGGTGCCGGACCGCTGGCTGACGAGCACCGCTGACCGCGGCGCCTGCTACACTCACTGGACGGCCACCTACAAGACCGACCCGGTGGGGGAGTACCTGACTGACCGGTTCCGCAACCTGGTGCAGGTAAACCTATTCAACACGGCCCTGGACAACCAGAACGCCATTGTCATCGGGCCCTCGGGCTCGGGTAAGAGCTACACCTTCGGCAACCTGATTGTGCAGCGCTTCGAGAAAGGGGCTCGGCAGATTATCATGGACGTGGGCGGCACCTACCGCAACGTGCTGCAGTCGCTCAACGGCGAGGACTTTGACAACACCTACTTCGAGTACGACCCGCAGCGGCCCATCGAGTTCAACCCCTTCGTGGTGCCGCGCGACAACGCGGGCCGGTGGCTCTACAACGACGAGAAAACCAACTTTCACCTAGCCCTGCTGGCCGCGCTCTGGAAGGGCGGGAAGGACACGGCGCTGGACAAGTCGGAGCGCACCATTCTCTCGCGCTTTCTGATTGAGTACTACGCCGGCCTGAACGAGAGCCCGCGCCTGAACCAAAAGGACGAGGAGTTTCCCGGCATGGAGAGCTTCTACCGCTTCGTTGAGCAGTACGACCAGCAGATGCAGAAGCCGGTGGCTTTGCCCGGCGACGGGATGGAACCAGACCCATTGGACGGGGCCCGCCGGCAGTACCAGAAAAACCTGAAGTACATCGACATGCACCAGCTCTTTCTGGTACTGGGTCAGTACATCACCGGCGGCCGCTACGAGCGGGTGCTCAACGCCCAGCGCGACGTGGATTTGAGCGAATACCGGCTCATCTGCTTTGATCTGGCCAAAGTGCAGGCTGACCCCGACCTCTACCCCGTGGTGGCCATGCTTATCACCGAACTGAGCCTGGACCTGTTCCGCAAGTTTCCCGACGACATCAAGTACATCGCCCTGGATGAGGCCTGGACCATGCTCTCGGGGGTGCTCTCGGAATTCATCGAGTCGATGTACCGCACCATTCGCAAAACCAACGGCTCGGTGACCATCATCACCCAGGGCATCACCGAGATTACCAGCAGCAAGATCGGGCCGGCCATCATCAACAACTCAGCCACCAAGATTATTCTGCGCCACGTCAATCCTGACTCGCTGGCGCAGCTGCAGGCCCCACTGGGTTTGACGGGCCACGAGATGGATTTGATTAAATCGGTGCGCTCGACGGAAGCCCTGCGGGAGTTCTTCATCAAGCAGGGGGGCAAGGGCAAGGTTTACGCCCTAGAGGCCTCCCCCCAGCTCGATGCCATCCTGACCTCCAAGCCCGTGGAGCGTAACTACCTGGGCAAGCTAGTGAAGTTCTATCAGCAGACCCAGCAGCGGCCCCGGACCGATAAGAACGGCCACGTACTGCTGAATGCCGCGGGGCAGGTGGAGTACGAGCCGGTGCAGGTGCAGCGCCTGGAATACGCCGTCGACCAGTTTGTGGAGGATAAACAGAACCGCAAAGGGCTCCTGGCCTCATGAGTATGCTGGGGAGTATACTCGCGATGGTTGCCTACGGCATCGACCCGGGCTTTCTGCGGGCCTGCGACCAGACCCTGCAGGTCGTGCTCACCGCCTGCCGCTTCATCACGCCCAGTTTGATGGGCATTGCGCTGCTCTACACCATCGGGCGCGGTTTCATCTCCGGCAGCGGGCTGGCCATGGACTGGGGACCGATTATCAAGGCGACCTGGATATTTTTCCTGCTCTTCTTTTACCAAACGCTGATGGACACGCTAGGGGCGGGGCTGGCGGCCTTCACGGCCATGTTTTCCACCGACATGTCGGCCGCGGAAGCCATTCGAGACCTGACCACGCCAGCGTCGGTAGCTGCCGCGGCGCGTAACGACTCCATGGGCATTGGCGACATCGTGGCGGGCGCCAGCTCGCTGATGACCAGCATTGGGCAGACGCTGAGCTCGTTCACACTCTCGGGCATCCTTACCCGACTGTTTACGGCCACGGCGGTGCTCATCATCCGTCATATCATGCAGTTCATCCAGCAGTTCATTCTGGGCTTTCTGTACGTGTGCGGGCCGATTGCCATGACCCTATCAGTGATTCCGGCTTTTGGTCAGCTGGCTATGAAGTGGCTACAAAACTTCCTGGCCGTGCAGCTCTGGGGGCTGACGTTTGTGCTGCTCGACACCATCTATGGCTTTTACGCCGAAACCGCGCAGGCTCCCAACGGCCTGTTCAGCGGGCTCACAGGCGGCGTGCAGCAATCGGTGGATGATGAGAAGTTCATGGTCATGTCCGTGGCCTTCGTGCTGCTTTACGTGATGGTGCCATATCTCACGTCGATGTTCATCGGATCCTCGGCCGTGCAAAGCTTCGCGGGCTCCATGGTCGGCTCGGCCGTAGGTGCAGCAACGGTTGCTGCCGGCGTAGCCTCGCCTGGTGGCGGGGGCCTGTCGAGTGCCGTGGGCCGCGCCCTGGGAAATGGGGGCAACCGCGGCGGGGGAGGGGGTCAAAGCTCCGGTGGGGGAGGCTGTGGTGTCGGCGGTAGCAGCGAGGCGGGCGAATCGGCTGCCTCCTCGGCTTCCTCGGGCCTGCCCACCATCACCATGTCAGAAGCATTGAACCCGTCTTACCGCCAGCGGGCCTCCGGCATCTGG
This sequence comes from Hymenobacter canadensis, assembly GCF_027359925.1. Taxonomy (NCBI): domain Bacteria; kingdom Pseudomonadati; phylum Bacteroidota; class Cytophagia; order Cytophagales; family Hymenobacteraceae; genus Hymenobacter; species Hymenobacter canadensis. The sequence continues at coordinate 135,938 of NZ_CP114769.1, forward strand.
ACCCAATAACCCACCCATCTGATTCCTATCCATGAAGAATCTTCCCTTATTTATCGCGGCAGGCTTTACCATCGGCCTGACTGCTGCCTGCCAATCCAACCCTACGCCGGAAGCCGCTACTGCCCCGGACGCACCAGCAGCAACTCAACCTGCAGCTAACCTTCTAGCCCCACTGCCCATCACGGCCGTGAACATCAAGCCCGGCGTGGCCGAGCAGACTCCTCGCGAGGGCTATCTGCAGGTCATTTCCGCCAAAGTCTTAAAAACCGAGCCTATGCAGCTGCGGCTGCCAGCTCAGTGGCAGTCGGACCCAGACAGGGCAGACGGTGCGAAGGCGGCCCCCGGCTACCGCATTTCCTACGAGGCTGTGCTGCAGTGGATCCCCCAGGGCTTCGGCCGCCAGAAGGTGCCGGCGTCGCTGCCACTGTACTCGCCTAATGGCCGGGATACCCTAGCCTCCTTCCGGATCGGGGGCCTAAACCTGAATGTGCCCGGCCGGGAGCGGTACTCGGTCACCCCCATTGAGCCCCGTAAGCCCCTGACCGTGCGCGGCACGCTCTACGCCTACACAGGCCAAAACGAGCAGAAGCAGCCGGTTCTGGTGATATACCCTTACCACGGCCGCGCTGGTGGGTTCGATGACTCATTCAAAAAAGTGCTGTTGCCCATCAGCCAATGAGGGCGGTGCAGAGAAGACGCACCATTTACCATAACCAGACTCTCAATCAATGGATTCCGCCAAAGACTTAAGTACCTCTTTCTCCACCATGCGCAATCTGGCGCTGGGCAGCGTGCTGGCCCTGCTGCTGGTGGCCCTGGCCTCGGGCTTTCTCGTGTACCGGGCCTACGAAAACAGCGGCCGGCGCGTGTACGTCGTCTCGCAAACTGGCTCGGTGGCGGCCCTCTCGGCTGGCAACGATGCCCATACCCTTTACGAGGCCCGCAACCTGGTGCGCCAGTTCATGCAGACCATGTTCGGCCACGACCAATACACCTACAAGGCCAACCTGGACGCGGCTCTGCCCCTGATTGAAGGCCGCGGCGGCCGGCGCATCTACGAGGGCTTTACCCGCGGGCAGGTGCTGCAGAACTACGAGCGCTACGCGGCTCGCAACGTGGTGAGTGTGGACAGCGTGCTTGTGGACATGAGCAAGCGCCCCTGGTCGGGCTCGGTGTTTATCAAGCAGCGCATTTTCATCGGCGGCCAGCAGAAGGAGCCTTTGCCGCTAGCCGCTAAGTTCAACCTGGAGGAAACCAACCGCTCGGATGCCAACCCCTACGGGCTGCTCATCACCAACTTCGACTACATCCCCTACACCCCGCAGCTGACGCGGGAAGAGCAGGAGCTGCTGCAGGCCCAGGAAACCGACCGGCAGCGCCGCCTGCAGGAAGCCGAGCGCGGCTTGGCTCCAGCCGATGCGCCTGCCGCTCCAACGGCTCCCGCCGCCATTTCAGCCCCCATTACTCCAGCTAACTGACCTCCATGCTTTCACTGATGCGTAATTACTCCCTTACGGCCCTACTAGGGCTAGTTCTAGCCTTAGGTATTTCTACGCCGGCAGCCGCGCAAAGCGCCGCTCCTTCCCCAGCGCGGGCCGTGGTGGCCACCGACAACCTGCTCGACGTGGCCGTGTCCGACTCCTCCACCACCTACCTGGTTTTTGGCGGGCCGGTGTCGCTGGTGGACGTGGGCATGGCCAATAATTACCTGGTCAAGATTGAAGCGAATGCCGTGTTTGTGCGGGCTAAGCGCAAGCACGCGCCCCCCACGCCCATGCTCATCCGCTACGGCTCCAAGTACTGGATGGGCCGTCTCGTGTATGTGAACCGCCCGGTGCTGCAGCTCTACGACTTTCAAAAAGACGGCGCGCTAAGTGTCAACGGCAAAAGCGCCAGCTCCACGGGTGCGGCCCCGCAAAACGAGCTGGCCCTGGACAAGGAGCGGGAGAAGAAAGCCGTCGTCGAAGGCAAGCTGCAGAAGCTACGCAAAGCTCGGGAGGAGCACCAGGCCGTGGCGGTGGTCGATAACGACTTGGTCTTGTCGCTGGCCAACGTGCGCAACGACAAGGATTTCACTTACCTGCGCTTCAAGGTCATCAACAAGACCAACATCGACTACAACGTGGACTTCACCGACTTCCAACTGGTGGAAAATGCCCAGCGCAAGTTTCTGGCCCGCAAAAAGAATGAGGCCCGGCGCCCACTAGCCCCCTCCGGCGGAGGAGCCAACCAGGTGATTACCGGCCGCACCACGGGTTACCTGACCTACGCCATTCCGCTGTATGCGGCCACCGAGCGCGGCTATCTGGAAGTGACCCTGCGCGAGCTCAACGGGGCCCGCGTGCTGGTGCTGCCTGTGCCGTCCCGCGTGATTAACCGCGCCGCCACCATCTAACCCTGCTTGGTATTTCTATGGAACCTATCACTCCGACTACCCAAGCTAACAGTCCGGCGGCCCGCTCGGAGAGCGAGCAGCCCAACCCGGCGGCCGCTCCCGTAAAGCGCACCCCCTCCGAGATGCTGCGCTCGAACTGGATAGCCTTTGCCGGCCTACTGCTGGTGCTCATCATCGGCGGCTTGTTTCTGTGGTTGAAAGCCGCCAAAGACGCGGCTCAGCAGGAGCGCGAGCCTGTCGCGGCCGCCTCGGTTAACATTGAGCCCGAGATTCCGTCCGTGGAAACGGCGCCCCCGGCGCCCATAACCTCGCCCTCCGCGCAAATGGAAGCCCAGCGCCGCGCCGAGCAGGACGCCCAGAGTGCCCCGGCCCGGGCCACGAACCAGGATGTCGTGGACGTGTTTGCCGTCGATACTACCGGCCTGGCATTGCGCAAGCGGCGCCGCACCCAGGCCATGGCGATGGCCGAGGCCCGCCGCACGGAAGCCGCCCGCTTAGCCGCGGCCGACGTGGACACTATCGAGACCACCATTCAAGACCCCACTACGGGCTCTTACCGTGCTCAGACGCTGGTGGTAGCCCGCCGGCGCCTCACGACCGCTGGCGGGGGAGGTGGCCGCCAGGCTGGTACCGGTCGAACCGGCCGCAGCCTGGCACCTACGCGAGATGTGGACGGTACTCCGTTTGAAACCGACCCGGACGTGCTGGCTATGCTGGGCTCCTCGCCGCCGGAAACCCGCGCTGCCTACGAGCGCATGACCGGCAAGCGCTACCGCGACCCCAGTCAGACCGCGCAGCTGCTAGCCAACCGCATGAGCGCGCCCAACATGGACGGCTTTAACACCGTGAAAGTGGGCAACGCCAGCCGAATGATGGCCCAGGGCAACCAGCGGGAGCAGCTGGTGCCAGACGTGTTTTTCAAGTGCGTCATCAACGGCGAGCAGAAGGTGCGCACCGGCTCGGTGGTCATCCTGCGTCTGCTAGAGGATGCGGTCATTTCCGGGGTGACCTTCCCCAAGAACATGGTCTTTGCCGGCATGGCCACCGTGGGCACCAACAACGTGACGCTGGAAGTTAACCGCCTGGGCCCAACGCGGGTGCAGGCCGACATCTACGACTTCAACTACATGCCCGGCATCATGATTGACCCGGTCAAGCGCGTGGCCAAGGAGGCGGGCATGGCTGGCAATGAGCTGCAGCAGCAAACCACCCAGGAAATCAGCACGGCCATTGACCGCTCGGCTTCGGCTGCCAACACTGTGGTGGGTGTGGGCGGCCGCGTGGCCGCCTCGGTGCTCGCCCGGCCTAAAACCCGCACGAAGCTGCGCGACGTGCTGCTGCCCGATGGCTACCCCCTCCTGATTACCACCGCCACCGCTGGCCAGCTGGGCTCGGAAGCGGCGGCCCGCTAATCCTTTCTGTTCACCTAACCGGATACGAAGATGAAGAAGATACTTTTGCCGGCCCTCGTGGCGCTCGCACTACTTCTGGCGGCCCCTGGGGAATCAAGCGCCCAGATGGTAGTGAATGACCCGCTGCATATGGGCGTGCAGATCGGAGAGTTTGCCAAGCGCCTCGCGCAGTGGACTGAAACGGTCCAGAGCTACCAGGTCATTAAGGATGCCCGGCAGATTGCCGGCGTCACCAAAGACATCACCGGGCAAGTGAAGGAAATCAGTGACCAGACCCTGCAGCTGCAGCGCCAAGTGCAGGCCGACCTGCGCAATGTGCAGAGCATTCAGGATCTGCGCCTCTCCAACCCCCAGGAGCTGTTTGCCCGCGCCCTGGCCATGTCGGGCCGCGGGCAAAGCAACCAGTATATGCCCGTGTTTCAGAAGGCCGAGCGCCTGCGCCAGGCCCTGCAAATGAGCAACCCCCAACAGGATGTGAACACGGTCTATGACGTGTTCTCCCGCTTCGGCTCGGGGGCCACGGCGGGCAACAACCGCATGAGCTCTCAGCAGTACCAGCAGAAGCGCGAGGAAGCGGCCGTCTCCACGTTTGCCTACGAGGAGATGATGCAGAAAAAGAAGATTGCCACCGCCTTCGGCTACTACAAGATTGCCGACGAGATGACTCAGCAGAGCATCGAGATGAATGCCACGCTCAAGAACCCCGGCCGCTACGCCATGACCGAAGGTGAGCGGATGGTGGCCCTGAATACCTCCAACGATAATATGATTAAAGCCATGCAGCTGCGGCAGGAAGCAGACCGCTTGCTGGCCGAAGCCGCCCAGCCTGGCCCCTCGCGGCAGGCGGCGGAAATGGTGTACTCCGACATCCTGGTGCAGAACGCCCTTATCAAGGCCGACCGGGCCCGTCCCCGCAACTAACCCCTTATGAAGAACCTACTGCTAGTAGCCCTGCTGCTGGCGGGGACCGGCGCCGTGCCGGCCTCCGCCCAGCGCCACGTGAAACACCTTGCCAGCTGGGGCGCCCACCTGGGCCGCTCCGAGAAGGGCGCCTACTACGAGCTGAGCTACACCAGCATGCTCACCAACCAGCTGGCCCTGCGCGCCAGCGCCCTGCGCGACGGCGGCACCCTATCGGAACAAGGCAAATACTCCAGCTACGTGGGCCGGGTACTGCTCGCCCCGCAGCTGTTTCGCCTGGGGGAAGTCGCCTACATGCATCTGCTGCTGGGGGCCGCGGCCGGCTACGAGCGCACCGGTGAGAATGGCACCAGCGAGTCATTTACTGAAGCTAAGGAGCCGCAGCGCTTCACCTACGGCCCGCAGGTCGGGGCGGAATTTGACTGCTTTCTGGGCAACCGGCTCTCGCTGGTAGCTACTGCCACCAAAGGCTACCTGCTCAGCAACCCGCTCATCGACTCCTGGCCGGGCTACGCCAGCGCCGGCCTGCGGTATCACTTTCGCTAACCCCGGCCTTGCTAAGCGATGAAACGACTAGCCCATTTATTACTGAGCGGCATCATCCTGGCCACTACGGCCGGGAAGTGACAATGGAGACCGGCCGCGGTGCTGATGCTCAGGGGGTGCCAGTGTACGTCATTGGGCAGTAGGAAAGCAAACTCTTGCCTTGTGGCATGAGAACGCACATCGTGCCCGCTAGCTTTCCTAACCCGACGCTGTTCTTCCCCCGAGCTGCATTTCTATGACCAGCTGGTAGCTCTGGCCAGCAGTAGCTGACTTTATTAGCTCCCTAAAAAGAAAGGCCGACCCGGAAACGGGTCGGCCTTTCTTTTTAGGGAGGCTTTGCTATGTCGCCTTGGTCAATTCCTGCTGCAGCCGCTCGCGCAGCTGCTCGTAGGATTCTGGGCAGATGCGGATGGTGGGCTCCGCGGCGGTACAGTAGAGGAAAGTGGGGTCTACCAGGGCCACGGCCTGGGCCCAGGCCGCCTCGGGTATGTCAGCGGCAAGGAATAGCAAGGGGGTGAATTCTTCTTGAATGAGCCGAATAACCAACACTTGGATAGCAGGACAAATGCTGGAAAAACGGCGATAGGGACTCGTAGCCATAGTAATCAAAGAAAAGGATGGGAAACGCCCTGCCTGCAGCCGCAGCACGCGGCCGGGCAGGATACAGCTTAGCAGTACCGCCGGCCGTTTGGGAGCGCAGCAGGTCACTGGTTTCAGGAAGTGGAGAGCATTAAGCGAGGGAACCCACAAACAAGGCGGGCCGCTGCTGAATGGGCAGCGGCTGCCGGTGAGCCCAGCGCAACCAGTCCGCAGATTGAAGCGCTGACGAGGGGCAACTATGCAAAGCGTAGGATCTCGGAGCTAGCATACTCGACAATCAGTTTGGCAAGCAAAGCTACCCAATACGGGCAAAACAGGCCGCTGTTACGTTTTTTAACCTGCGAAATGACCGTGTTTGAGTGGCGCAACTAGGTCCAACCCTGCAGCTAACTTATGTTGCCAACGCAGCTACACTCGTTGGCAGGTCGAGTACGCAAGTTCCAGCGTTTCGACGGCCAGCACCATTTGCGGTAACTCAAGCTCGGAGGTACTCCACTTCACTGGCCAGGCCTGCGTGAATAACCAGCTGGCCAGGGGGTTGCCGGCCTCGTCGAGCAGCCTAAGTGACACGTTGCGCGCCACAATAGGGGAGGCAAAATTTCCGGCTAGGGTTGTCAGGCACCACGCCGCTAAGGTAGCGTCTCGGCTAACCAGACCACGCCGCAGCACCAGATTGCTGTACCCAGCCCTGGCAGGCAGGCGAGGCAAATACTGGTCTTGCCCACTGAGGCTCGGCTGCTCTTGCTCTGGCTGCTCGAGTAAGATCCCGGACATTTCCTGAAAAGCAGCCTCGACATCCGCGGGCTCACCTTCCAGCTCTAATTGAAAGTAAAACCTGGGAAGAGGCAAGGTATCTGCCATGGCTAGCCGTTGATAATGGATTGGGGTTTGCCCGGGTAGCGTCGGAAGGTCAACGGCTACCTTGTTGCCATAGGTCTGTCGGCCGGTTCCTTGCACTTTAACGGCCCGGAAAAAACGGGCATCGTTGAAAGTCCTCGTAATGCAGGCCGTCAGATAAGGCAGGGCTGGTGGCTGTGGGTCCGTCAACCAGCTACTGCTTCAGATACCAGTACATCCCGGACCGACCCGACTTGTTTCTGAGGCCGAAGCGTTGCTTGGCGCGCTGGCCTTTAAACAAATCGGCTAAGTCGGCCAGCAACTCTTGTTCCTCGGCAATGTAGGAGTGCCCCAGCAGACTGGTGTCGATGTTGGAGGCATCCACGGTTTCCACTCCCTTGGTTACCACGAGAGTAGCCCC
>NZ_CP114770.1 GCF_027359925.1 Hymenobacter canadensis
AATTGACCGGTAGGATAATAGAAATTGGAAGTATCCACGGTGATGTTGCCACGCATCACTTTCAGGCACTTCCTTACACCGTTCGGATAGAACTCGTTGACCAGTCCGTTCTTTTTTCCGTTGTCCCACACCTCCGTTGATTCAAGCTGCCCTTTTTCGTCGTACCACTTAACTATCCCGTGAACGCTGTCATTTTTAAGGGGACTCGTAGACTCTAGCGTGCCATCACGTCGAAAAAGAGTAATGCTCCGCACATGTCCACTGCGGTCCAGGGAATCAACGTACTGAAGCTGACCGGTTGGGTAGTAACGACGGTTAACTTTTGGCTCACACGAAGAAAGCAAGCCGATCACACAGAGGAAAATTAATTGAATAGGGAATAGGCGCATCATCTACTCAAAGTTCGCAGAAATTCCTTTTGAGGTTCAGCTAAACGGTCCTTCAAAGCTCATCTACGCGGCACAAAACCTGACGAAAATACTGGTTCAGTAGGCCGTTACCCTGAAACGTAGTAGCGACCAAAGGAGCTGCATCCACCACGGCTTGCCGATAAGCTGGTGAATATTCCGGAAGCGTCGAACTAGGGAGGCTGCCTAAATATGCGAGGTGATAAATCAGGTTCGTTGGGTCCAATACGGTCGCTTGATGCAGCAATTCTTTTCCTTTCTGTTCCCACTCGTCAAACGGGCCAAATTCATAGGGCAGAATGGCTACCGTGTAGCCTGCTAGAAACTGAAACTCAGCTAGAGTGGTGAAACGGGATTCGCCTTCGGTAAACAGTGCACGCAAGCGGGCAGTCACCCCAAGGCGCTCCAGCAACTCTACCGGAGCCTGATCAAGCGCAGCCCAGAGGAAAAAGTAAAAGTGCCGCCAAATCTGATAATCAGTCGGGTGCTGTCCGTACAGGTCTAGGTACGCGTGAAAAGCCTGCTCAAATTGCTGTTCTTCGAATTGTAGAACATCTTGTAAGGAGTACATAAAGAAGGTCTGAATAGGAAAACGAGGTCACTCTTGAACGTTTGGTTTCTTTCGTCTAGCCCACATGAGGAGCGCGGCGGAAACCGTGGTTAAGAAGGGTGCTAGCCCGATGACCCAATTTGCCAAGGCTATGTTCATGCGATAAGGCAACCCATTTGCCCAGTAAGTGGCCACCGCCAAGGTAACCAAGTAAACGGCCACCAAGACCGCCTTTTCGGCATACGGCACCGGCACAGCCAGCACCCCCACCAAGAAGAGTAACAGCGACCCTGCCAGGAGAAAGACGGTTGTCAGCACTTCTTCCCCGTGCGCGAAGGCCCACGTGGGCAGGAGCAAGAAAAGTAGCAGCAGGCCCGTGGTTCGCTGGTTCATGAATCAAAGCTAGGACAGCGTGTTTACGCGAAGGTCAAGTTCACGAAAACGGTGATTTTGGTAAGCCGTGACTTGCAACTATGTCTGCAAAAGGCTAGGGAAGGCTTAAAGTAATTTTGTCCCCCCGCTGCTATAAGAAGGCCGAGTACAGAGAGTATACACCGAGTACTGGTGGTGATTTACAACAACCAGTAATGCAACTGGATCTACAACTATTTCGAGTTGTGCTTTTTGGCCAGTTTATCAATCTTTTCTTTCACGGCCGCGACGACAAAATCGTGAATGGAAATCCGGTCGCGCTTGGGTAGGCTGTCTTGAATAGCCCGGATCTGTGCCAGCTCGCTTTCGTAGATTTTGAAGGTAAAGGACTTGAGCTTGTCTTCCTCAGGTGTAGCCTTCGCAGCGGCCGCTACTGGGGACACTAGTACAGAGCCGCCTTTGTTAATCATCTCCTGCATCGCTGAACTGGAGAGAGAAGCAGGTGGCGTAGGAGGAAGGCCGAGTTTGGGTTTCTTCATGGCCATAAGATGCGGCGAATGTTGCAGTACAACAACTGATTATACAAGTGAATTTAGTTGTAAATCAGGTTGTATTTTTAGTTTACTATTTGATTGTTTCTGTTGCGGCTTGTACGCTTGCGCACAGATCGTTGACTTCTACCAATGCTTTTTCATCGGCTGGCTTCATTTCCAACACTCCTAACCCGGCCGCAGCAGCATTAGCGAACGAGATACGGTTGCCTACAGACGTCTCCAGGAACTGCAGATATTCAGAGCCACGTAGTAGCTCAGCCGCTTCCTCCTTATAGGTGCCGCGGGCGTCGGCCTTGTTGATGAACGTGAGCGAGCGCAGACTCGGGTTGAACGGCGCCACCTCGGCAATCAGGTTCTCCACTTTGCGCAGCGTCCAGATGTCGAGCGAGCGGGGAGCGAACGGGACCAGGTATACGTGGGAGATTGTCAGGGCCGAGCGCTGGCTGACCGTATCACGGCCACCGGTATCGATGACGATGTCGTCGCACTTCGTGGCCAGGCGCTGTACCTGGGCATTGAGCTCGCGGCCCGTTACTTTAACCGCGGTGTAGCCTAGGTCACCATCAAGGGACTGGTGACGAAAAGACGTGAAGTCCGTGGCCGACTCCTGATCATCGGCATCGATGAGAATAACGTCGCGGCCCTGCTGAAGCAGATATATCGTGAGGTTCGTCGCGATAGTAGTTTTCCCACTACCGCCCTTGATGCCGCCTACCGTGTAGATCATGTTGTCTGGGCTAAACTGCCTTTGGTTGCTATTTTAGTTGTAAAACTAGTTGTTAAAATGCATCTATACAAATTAACATTCCATTCCATTTATAGTTGTTGGCCAATAACATAACTAGATATATGGTCAATATTCACAGGAAAAAGACACCTAATATACTTTATGCGCAGATCCACTACACTCACGTTATATTCTTTCTTAATAGTTAGGCGACCAGCAAAAGTTGCGCAACAGGCAGACCAGCTTTGCGGCCCAGCTTGCCCCGCTCGGGCTGTAGCGTTGGGTGGAGGGGAACCAGGCCCAGCACCAAGAAGTGAAGCGATTCTATGGACTCGTGAAGGAGTTCAACTCGCAGCTGGAGCAGGTCGCTCACAAGAGCATCCACCGGGCCGGGCAGCAACACAGCCGCAACAGTGGATTAGGTAGGTAAAGGCCATACCTTGTCCGCCATTTAAAAGCCATTATGATGCGCCTGCTTTTGCCCTTGGCCCTGTTCCTACTATTAGGGCAGGGATGCACCCGAAAATCTGCTTTCCTAGCGATTGGGACCAAGAGAGGAATTGGTAGTTACCGATTAAACGGGCGCACGGTGAGCTGCCGGGTAGACGTTTCTGCTGGGACCATTGTATCAAGTTCCGACTCGCTGGTGGGCATCTCCATCTCAATGAGGACGGTTCCCTCTCCAGATAGTGGTTATCCTGTGCTAATACTTGACTATCGCAAGCCGGCTGGTCTGCCTGATAGCCAATACCAAGTAGCCTTAACCACTTACTTAGCTGGCGGTAGTAAGGAAATCGTTTTCTACGAAGGCATTGTAGGAACGCTGACCGAAACGAGCCCAGATGTCTTTGCCGGCACTTTTACCAGCAGCCATCCTGAATACAGTCCACTCACGGCGGGTACATTCACCGGTGCCCGGCTCCAAAAGTCATCCGATTACAGATGAATCTGGGCGGAATACATGCACTGCTAAGAAGCTGACTCCATTGAACTTGGACAAAGCTCCACGGGCATAGCCCCTTGGTAAAATACCAAAATCCGAGAACAGGAGCCGTGGGGACAAAAACCGCACGGATTCCAAGACGGCAGGTACAATGGGCATTATGTAAATGAACTAAAACCAGGTAGGAGAACGGAGGTGCTAACGGGCCCAGTCCCGGAAAAGTCTTGTTTTAATCGAGGCATCGGCGTTCATAACTACGGTTTTGACGACCATTTTCGTCCTAGTTTTGTCGCGGACGCCAGTGACTTTTCGTGCAACTCATGCCATTTCATGAATTTTATATCTAATTTTTTGAATATATATAAAATAAATATACTGCATTAAAATATTGATATAGTAAAAGTCACTTTAATAGCCAATATGTCCTTTACAACTATATACTTTACCAGGTAAGTTTGTAAGGATGCTACAAAACATCTTTTTATACGGAAGCTGTTCCAATAAAGCCTGCTAGCGCGCATAATTACTACATGTATAACATGGTCTCAACGCGCCACCTGTATTCTATTGTTGGCGCATGCTTTCTGCTTTCCACTACCTGTACTGCTCAGTTGATGCCTTCCCATATAGAAGGAGTGGCAGCAGGGGGGCTTACTAGCTATGCTAGTAGAGCGGACGGAACAGTGTGGTCTTGGGGGGCTAACTCGGATGGATTATTAGGTGATTCATCACAGGTCGCTCAGCGTATCCGTCCTGGAACGATTTCCTTATCGCAACCCCTAACACCGAATGCTAACCAACCCCAGTTTGATGCCTCGGATACAAATTCTGCTATTCTACAATCAAACGGGACCCTATTGATTTGGGGACGCAATGACTACGGGCAATTAGGGACCGGAGTTAAGAACGAGGCACGCCATAGACCAAGCCTTGTTCCAGATCCTACCGTAGCTGTTCCCGGTACGATATGGTCCCGAGTTGTATTAGGCCAAGGAGTGACTTTTGCTTTGCGTTCTGATCGCACACTTTGGGCATGGGGTCGGAGTGAGAGTGGAATGCTGGGTAATGGAACTACCGCACCTGATGTCATCCGTCCTGCGCAAATACCGTCACCCACAACTGCTACGCCCGGCTCTTACTGGAGCGACATTGCAGCGGGCCAGGGCTTTGCTTTAGCCCTTCGTTCGGATGGCACCCTTTGGGCGTGGGGCTATGCAGGGTATGGCAGTTTGGGAATAGGCCCGAGTACTGTTACGTATCAGACCACACCCATACTTGTACCGTCGCCTTCAGGAGCACTTGCTGGCACGCATTGGACAAAGATAGCGACAGGCTATACCCATGCCCTAGCGGTGCGTTCTGATGGTACGCTGTGGACATGGGGCCGTGCCAATTTCGGACAATTGGGTAATGGAGATCTGAGCACACAAGTCGCCGTACCTACACAGATTACAAATCCAACTGCCGCGTCAGTAGGGACTAGCTGGGTACAAGTATGGGCGGGCAACGAACACTCCCTAGCGCTGCGTTCGGATAGCACATTATGGGGTTGGGGACGCAATACAGAAGGACAACTTGGTGACAATACTGCCATTTCCCGAACTGTTCCCGTGCAAGAGTTCACAAGAAGCCACTGGGCAAGCGCGTCGGGTGGGTTTTTCCATTCTTTGGCTGTACGCAACGGTAAAGTGTTTGCCTGTGGGGGTATGAACTTCAACACAAACGCAGGCCAGTTAGGAGACGGTACGCGCAACGGATCTGCTTACTTTCGAGCGAGTCTGGTACCCGTACTGGCGTCAGCGAATCAACGCTTAAGCCGCCTAGTTTTTAGTCCTAATCCTGCACATGCATCCGTTGTTGTCACTGGGTTGCCAATAGGAACACGTGTGCTTCTTATGGATATAAGTGGTCGCCGAGTCCAAGAGGTACATCTTAATATGAATCGGGAGATACCACTTGACGCTTTCCCTCCTGGCATATACATAATACAAGCATATCCGACCAATGTTCCGCCGCTACGAGCCCGTTTGGTCATAGAATAAATTGAGTGGTTTTCTCAGGACTCTTTTAGCTCCTATGGTAAAAAAAATACGCGCTCGTAGTCTATTTATTCTAGGACGAAATGTCCTGCTCATCTTGCTGGTTCAGGGCTGGCTGGTTCTCACGTGTCGTTGTGCGCAAGCACAGGTGTCATATTCCCAGCTAGCAGCTGGAACCTTCCACTCGGCGGCGTTACAAACAGATGGAAAGCTCTGGATGTGGGGACGCAATAATGCCGGACAACTAGGGAATGGCAGCACCGCTGCCCAGAGTAGTACGCCGGTTGTAGTAGTAACACCGAGTACAGCTTTAACTGGTACTACTTGGAAACAAGTGGCAGCTGGCACATTTCACACGGTAGCTTTACGATCAGATGGTACGCTCTGGGCATGGGGCGATAACAGTTCTGGTCAACTTGGTGACGGCTCGACAACATCTCAAAGAATACCAGTATTCGTGCCCACTCCAGTCGGAGCTCAAGCTGGAACATCCTGGACGCAAGTAGTAGCGGGCTACGCCCACACACTGGCATTACGATCAGATGGCACGTTGTGGGCCTGGGGCGGAAATTTATATGGTCAATTAGGCGATGGAACTACAACAGACCGTCATCTACCCGTACGTGTCCGCACAAGCCTGAATCTAATTACTGAACCCACTTGGGTGCAGATAACGACTGCTAACCATCATAGTCTGGGTATAACTATGGGGGGAGGTCTTTGGGCGTGGGGCCGTAATCACTTAGGCCAATTGGGTGTGGGAGCAGGGCTATTCTGGCAATCGCAACCACTTCGCGTTGTTGTAGCCGGTCAGGCCCTCACATGGAAGCAGGTAAGCGCAGGTGAGTCACACACTCTCGCTCTAACTACAAACAATGAATTGTGGGCGTGGGGTACCAACGAGAGTGGACAGTTGGGTAGTGGAGCTGCCACAATTGTCAGCACGGTGCCTGTTCGGGTACCAACACCAACTACGTGTGCTCCTGGCACCCAATGGATGACACTTGCCGCTGGCGCGTTGCATTCTCTGGCGCTAAGATCAGATAGTACATTATGGAGTTGGGGAGAAGGAGCAGACGGGCAACTGGGTAACAACACCACTATTCTGTCTTCCACGCCAATGCAAGAGGATACAAAAGGCCGCTGGCGGTTACTAGCCGCGGGCGGAACGCATTCCCTGGCTGTATCTACGTCAAGAGTTTATGCCACGGGTTCCGCAGAGTACGGACAGCTAGGAATGGGCAATACAGTTCGTGCCCTCCGTTTTAAAACATCACAGGCTTCCCCTTTGACTGCCCAGCAGCATTTGGATAATTCCGTACGCATATTTCCCAATCCAGCAGTGGACTTGGTTTATATTACTGGGATAACATCTAGCACGTTACTGTCAATACATGATTTGCAGGGACGCATTATAAGACAGACCGAAATGATTGCTTTACCCCTCGATATCAGTCATTTACCCAGTGGGATGTACCTGCTTAATCTTTTGCAGGCTGATGGTACTCGTTTCAAGCAAAAATTACTAATCCAGCATTAATGTTATGTCCGAGAGTAGATCTCCCACAGCAACGCGAGGTGCTTTAACCAATAAATCAATCTTTATTTCACTGCTAGTGAAGAAAAATTTACTTGCCTGCGTAAGCATTGCTTTATGTGTGCTGCAAACTTCCGATGTATCGGGGCAACGCGCTAAATCGCGATTACATCTTCCTTCCTCTCGGCCCGAAGCAGCTCAATTGCTCAACAGAGTACCCGCGCAAAATGACATCTCATCAGGGTATAAAGCGCCTTCTTTTCGCGGTCCTACTTTTCAGCGTGACGCCCAAGGAAGTATTATCTCTCTTGAGCAGTTACGAACAGATGCGCAAAGGAACAGCAACACTGAATCAGATAATTCTACGGATGACTTCACAGATCGAAGTTTCAGCGTAGGCATACCCGCCTCACCAACAGCAAATAGTTTAACGGTTAATACTGGGTCATCAGGAGTTGATGCCTATACAGGAGCCGCTTCGGTAACCATTCCTTTATGGGAAGTCAAATCACGTGAGGCCACATTGCCTATTACACTAGCGTACAGCGGTGGAGGGGTAAAGGTAAACGACGTAGCCGGTTGGGTAGGTATGGGATGGCATCTAAATGCGGGCGGCGTTATTGCTCGTACTATGATGGGACGCCCTGATGACGCAAGCCTAGGATACTTCTTCACAGGGGCTGCTTACTTAAACAACGTCTGTGACATGCCTGGCCAGCGTTTTCTGGAAGGTGCTGTTGGGAACTGGGACACGCAGCCTGACGTGTTCAGTTTCAATTTTGATGGCTATAGCGGTCAGTTCGTCTTCGATACTGACAGAACTATCCGGATGATTCCCCAGCAGCCCCTTACCATTATACCCACCTATACTTCAATCGGAGAATTAGCTTCCTTTAAGGTGCTGACACCCCAAGGTGTAGAATATTCTTTTGGCACTACTAATAACTCAGTTGAACGATCTTCAGGGGGAGTTTTCAACTATACATTAGAAGTATTGTCGCCAGTGGGGCCCACAACAAATCGGGGCAATGATTACCGGAACGAGAACATGTACCGGCTTGATGGCTCGCTTGATCCGATTTCGGGAGCCCCTTCTATGTCTTGTAGCCCATCAATTGAGCAATCACCACGAGTTACATATCAAACATTGCCAGAGTACAATTCTACTTGGTATCTAACGGAAAAAAAGATGCCTAGCACCGGAGACTTTATTCGGCTGGTTTATACCGCTGACGGTGGTGGGATAAGTGATTACCGAACGAGTTTGTCTCAGGTCTTTACAGGACCTAAGCTGGTGCGTCGCAATAACAGATATGAGTTCGAATGTCGGCAGAAGCCATTCGATACAGGATTGAATAATCCCTACGGCTGTGTAATAGACGAGTCCCTTAACCGCCGGGACAACGACGCAATAACGATATCGGAAGTCTATCATTTCTTTTATGCGAAAAGACTAACCAGCATTGTAACTGCCTCTGGAAACACTACGGTTAATTTTCAGGCGAATTTAACCCGCCAAGACATTCTGGGTGGGTCTCATGCCTTAACAGATATCTCTGTACTAAATGTTGCCAACAATGTCGTCAAAAGGTTCACTCTTGACTACGAATATGCGTTGTTTGACAGGGGATCTTCTGGAGAATATGAATATTCATTAGTTGAAGTAGATGACCGTGATCCCCAAGGAAACCCTACTTTTTTAACTCGCGCTGCTGAATGCAAGCGTATAATGCTGAAAGGAGTAACCGAATCGGAGGGATGTAATGCTAGTGCACACCGCTTTTCATATACGCAAAATGGCTTGCCACGGCGCCTATCACCTATGCAGGACTGGGGAGGATATTTCAACGACAGGAATAGTATATTTAGTTTCGGTAGTTATTATTCCAACGGCGTCACATACCCTACATTTAAAGTACGAATACCTGGTATGCCAGGGGCAATGTCAACCTCTCGTGCCCCCATCTTGAGCCGAGCGCAAAACTGTTCTCTCATCGGTGTTACCTATCCCACAGGTGGAACAGCAGAATATAGCTACGAGTTACATAAGCGAGCAACAGATGCGCCTACTAGTTATACACCAGGTATTCGGGTAGGTCAACTCACTTATAAGGATCGTGGACAAATAGTCAAGCAAATCAAATACAATTACCGTGCATCTAATGGCCAAGGGGGGTGGCAATCTAGTGGTGCAGGGGATGGTCCTACTAGCTCTTACGAACAAGATGCTGAGTTTACTTATCCGAACGAATGTAAGACCTCGATGATTTTTATTGCATCCTATTCCCAAACAGAGGTAGGAATGACAAAGGGAAGTCTGGTTGGCTACAGTCGAGTAGAGGAAGTAGTGGATGGTGCGGGTTCAACAGTTAGCTACTTTACCCATCCTTGGGCCAGTTCTTCAGAGGATTCTCCGTCGGCAACGCTTGATTTTGCTGGTAGGTGTGCTTCAACTTATCTTCATGATTTTCCTTTTCCCGCGAATACAAGCCGGGATTACCGCCGGGGGTTACTCACGAAGCAGCAAATGCTCAACAGTGATGGCCTACTTGTTAAGCAAGTAGATGTCACGTACTCACCTTTTATTGAAAATAACATACCGTTTAGAGTAAAGGCATATAAGCTTGGTTACCACATGGTAAATCCAGACAAGAGCAGTGCGCACTTCACGTTCGGCTACTGGTATTACGAGTCTGACTGGGTCTATAAAAAGCAGGAGAGTGTGACTACCTTCAGCCAAGACAGTCCCGGTGATTTGAGCATGGCATCTAAAGTAGTTACCGACTACACTTACGATCCTGCTTCTTTACTCTTGCGGCAGGAAAGAACTTATCGTGTAGGTACAGCGGGAGCACACCTTACCCGCTACACGTACACAGGGGATTTTGCCGCGGTTGCTTCGAAGCCTGCTTGGCTAACGTCAATGCTTGCCCGTAAGATGAGAGGCCAAGTAGTGGAGAAAGTGGCTTACGTGGAGAAGACGCTGAATGGCGCCACAACGTTGATGGCTGTTCAGGGGGCGTTAACACAGTACAACGTCTTTGGCACCAACTTACGGCCGGCATGGCAGAAAACCTTTATGTCGGTGCATGGGCTAGCAGGTTTTACCGCAGTATCAGTTTCGCAAGGAACCATGGTGGCGGATGAGCATTATCGTTTACATACTGCATTTGATAGCTATGATGACCAGGGAAACTTAACCTTGTCTACGGATGCATCTGGCATATCAACTGGCTATATCTGGGGCTATAGCCGCAATTTGCTTACCAGCAAGGTAATCAACGGTCAACCTGCTTATAGTAGCGGCCAATTTGCAGCTCCATGCGGACATACTAGTTTCGAGTCACAAAGTACTGCTGGCAATGAAGACGAAGATTTATGGTCTAAGCCAACATCGTACTGTTACGAGGCTAAAACGGGACAGCGAAGCGCCTATTTGAATGGTGATGGTTATAGCCCTGGCCGCACATTCACCATTATGCCAAATTTCCAGCAAGGCAAATATATATTTTCCGCTTGGGTGAAGACGGATCCTAGTATAACGGGTAGTTCTACAGGTAATCTGGTCATTGAAACCTCAAATGGCATTACCAATCAGAACCTGAATTGGAAAGGTGATCCGTTTACAATTGCCTCCGTAGATGGCTGGAAGCGTGTTCAAGTTACTGTAGATCTAGAAGCGCTACAGCTTCCTAGCAACACTCCTGTGCGCTTGAAATGTTACGCGTGGCTCACGGGGGGAAGGCCGTTTGTCATCGATGAATTACGCTTTCATCATATATCTGCGATGATGGAAACGTTAACCTATTCGCCTCTAATTGGTGTAACCTCGAAATCCGACGCTACCGGGCATACATCAGCTTATGAATATGACGCGCTCAATCGTTTACGTCTTACACGCGACGACAAAGGCAATATCACGCAACGGCATACATACAATTTGAATGCTACTGACCGAACGCTAAGTGCCGCGTTCTCAGTGTTCGGGGGGCGAACGGTCAATGAGCAACAAAACTTCCGGCCCACTAATGGTAACTATTGCTTGATAGGTACCACTACTTACGTGTGGCAGTTTGGAGATGGAGCAACTTCTCTCGAAGAATTGCCTAATCATAGGTACACCGCGCCAGGCACTTATACTGTAACGTTAACAGCCACAAATTCTGAGTATGGTTCAGCTACCACCACGCAGCAGGTGATTATTGTTACCCCTTTAAATGCTACGATTTGTGCAAACGGAACGGTTGGATACGACATCTGCCGTAATGAGATCGACCAATATGGTGACTGCACTGATGGGACGGGTACAGTCCGTAGCGTGGTGTTTCAGGTCTATCCAACCGGAGGTTGTGGAAACTACAGATACCAGTGGCAGACATTTAATGCTGCAACGCAGAGTTGGTCAAACGTAGGAAGCATTTCGACGTCAACGGTCTCCAACCGTTATTATTTGGCTAAAACAGCAGAAGTGGAATTTACAGTCCGCTGTCAGGTTCTGGATAATTGTGGTAACAGCATTGAAACACCCGAATTACGAGCGGCGAGCTATAAAAGTCTTGATTGCTTTTAAATAAATCCATTTATATACACTCAAATGGCTTTTCAACAACCTATCCAGCAGATCTTTCTATACATACAGCCTCTCTTACTAGCTGTATGCTTGTGCGTACCTGCACCTGTTGTAGCGCAGCGAGCTGCTTACAACTATGTGCGCACAGAGACCATGCTGAATCCTGGTGTGCAAGGAGATAGAGGGGATATGTCTACTACTAATAAGAGAGTAGTATATGAGTATGTAGACGGCATAGGCCGTCCTTTACAAACAGTGGCAGTCCAAGCAAGCCCGAGTGGTAAGGACGCTGTGCAGCCGCGCACCTTCGATGCACAAGGGCGTGAGACTTTTCATTACCTACCGTATACCATAGACAGTGATGGCCGGATGCGATCCGATTGGCGACAGGAGCAGCCTACCTTTTATGATATTGCTCCTAAAGTATCACGTGACATTCGCCTGTACAGTGAATCGGTATTTGAGTCATCCCCGCTAAGTCAGCTGAAAGAGCAGGCTGCACCAGGCTGGAGCTGGCAGCCGAGCAGTGGCGCTACAGTAAAGTATAACACTAGATTAAATAAAGCCGTAGAAGTGCGTGAGTGCACTTATTCGCCCATTTCAAATATCATTACCAGCGCGGGACCATACGCTATCGGTGCTCTCACGGCCCAGGAAACTACTGATGAACAGGGACTAAAGTCAATCAATTTTTATGACTCCCGTGGTCTGCTAATGTGCAATAACCAAGTTAGCACGTCGGGCTCTACACTCAGCACATGCTACTTGTACAGTGATGGGGGAAAGCTCCTGTTCGTGCTGCCTCCAGAATGCATGCGACGGTGGGCACAAGCCAGCTTCGGTACGCTCTCGTCCACTCTGTTGGAAGACTATGCCTTTCAATACAAGTATGACGAGCGCGGACGGCTTATTGAAAAGAAAATCCCTGGTGCCGGATGGCAATATCTTATTTATGATCAATGGGATAGGCTAGTACTCAAACAAGATGGTAACATGCGGCGTGCGAACGCTGCACAGTGGCATTTTGTAAAATACGACGCTAGTAATCGTTCTATCATCACGGGCATCTATAATTCTGCTATAACGAACCGTGATCAACTTCGCGCTGATGTAGCAGCATCCAACGTTCGTTGTGAGGTGCGCAATACGCAAGCGGAAGGTTACACGCTTGACAGAAGTTATCCCACTGGGATTACGCTCACCCAAGTACTGACACTAAGTTTTTTCGATGATTACGCCTATTCTAGCATTACCAGTCCATATGGTTTTGTTCCAGAACTTGGTCATATAGCGGAGAACCGCGATGTACATGGAATGGCTACCGCAACCCGTGTTCGGGGCTTGGGAGATCAGAGTTGGTATAACAGCGTGATGTATTACGACAGCAAGCATCGAATTATTCAGGTTGTAACCGACAATACCTTCAGTACAAACTTACCTGGCCGACTCACCAAGACCTACGATTTCATTGGTCAGGAAGCAGGCGCAAAAGAGACTATAACAATCAACGGTGCTACCCGCACAATTGAGCAGACCAATGAACTTGATAGCCAAGGCCGGGTTATCGGCGTAGTTTGCTCTATTGATGGGGAGAGAGCCGTAAATATCGCAGTCAACGAATACAATGAGCTGGGGCAACAAGTAGATAAGAAGCTGCATGAGTCACCTGGGCGAACCTACTTACAGTCGCTGGACTATCGATATAATATTCGTGGATGGCTAACCCATTTGAACAACCGAGATTTGAGTGAAACTTCACCGTGGATGAGTACGGAAGATCCAAATGAGGATAATGATGCCTATCAAGATCTATTTGGGCTGGAACTTAATTATAACGGTATTGATTCCCGTGGCACGATGTTGATGGGTGAAACGGCGCCTTTGTTTAATGGTAGCATAGCGGAGCAAGTGTGGCGATCTGCTAGTGATAATCAATTACGCGGGTATGCGTATTTATATGATGGTTTCAACCGCATAACAGATGGGCGCTACCGTGAGTGGAACCAAGCACAAAGCTGGAATACAGATGCACGGGACAATTACACTACTAGTGGAATTACTTACGATGACAATGGAAATATTGCCACGATGCTGCGCAATGGGCTAGCATATCCTAAATTCCTAGGCTATGGAGCAATTGATGAACTGAATTATACATACAGTGGTAACCAAGTTACCAGAGTACAAGAGGCCTTACCTACCACTGATTTCAGGCGCAAAACAGATATAAAAAGCAGTACCGATTTTCAATATGACCCAAATGGCAATGTAGAACGCGACTCCGGCAAGGGGAGTACAATAGTTTATAATTATCTGAATTTACCCCAAAGTGTTCAATTCAACAATGGGTCTCGTATCGACTTTCAGTACTCGGCAACTGGGCAGCGCTTCGGCAAGAAAGTTTACAATGCGCAAGGCCTGCTCCTATCTAGCGTAACATCTAATGGCAGCTTCACTTTCCAAACTGGTCCTGATAGACTGTTTGTTGCTACGCCTGAGGGGCGCGCGTTGTATGAGCCTAATCGTACTTCGGAGCCGGAAAAGTGGGTGTATGAATATCACATTAAGGATCATTTAGGAAATCTACGAATGGTTTTCCGTGATAAGGGTACGGATACATATCGCGCGTCCTTTGAGGAGGAGAATACAGAGCAGGAAAGTCGGCATTTTGATAAGTTAGCTTCGATTCGTCAACTCGATCCTATGCACGCACAAGCTGGCCAATATGCTGCGCGTCTCAATGCAGGACAAGCGAATCGTTTAGAGGGAGCAATAGCATCTATACCAGTGCATGCTGGCGACAGTATACATCTGGAAGTTTATGGTTTATATGAGATAATTAAGCAGCCTAAGGGCGTGTCTTGGATAGTTGCTGCAATACCAATTGGGAATACGAACACGACACAAGATGGTAAAACAAATCGCAAGGTCAAACCTGTACTGGGTGCAGGCTTAGCTATGATACCAGGACTGATGAAGCGGCACCATGCAAAGCGTCCCGAAGCAGCTATGCACTACGAGTTTTACAGTCGCGACAGCGTTTTATTGAATAGTAAGGATATCCCGCTGACATCTCGAGCCGCAACCGGCTGGGAGAAGCTATACGATGACTTCAAAGCTGACAGTACCGGTTATATCCGGGTATCACTTATAAATGAGAGTGTTACGGATGCTTGGTTTGATAATGCCACCATTGGTGTAAAGCCGAGCATGATTGTACAAGAGAATCATTACGATCCTTGGGGATTGAACTTAGTTGGGATAGAAAGGAATGGGTATCCAGATGACTATAAGTTACAGTATAACGGCAAGGAAATGATTGAAAACTTAGACTGGATAGATTATGGATTGCGGTATTACAGTGCTCAGATAGGACGTTGGAGTGGTGTTGATCCATTAGCTGAAAAAGCGATGCGTTATTCTACTTACACTTATGGATTTAATAATCCTACAGTAATGTTCGATCCAGACGGAGCATATCCATGGTCAGTGCATATTCGCTCATTCATTACAACTTCAACTGTTGGAGGAGGAAATTTCAGAGGAGATGGCAGGCAAGCAACTGTATCAACCTCTAGAGAAGTAACTTCAAGAGTTAGAACACATTTTGTTGTTGATCCATCCAAGGGAACCTTATCTAATCTTTCATCTATTTCAGACCCAACTGTGTTCTATGGAGGGCACTTCAATAATATTGTGATTCCACCCATGGTTAAAGCTGCTGTTCCTACATCTTCTCTCAATATTAAAGGGCTTGGCTACGGCACTACGTCATTTTCATTTAGTCATTCGGCGAAGGACCCAATAACGCCACAATGGAGTACTCCTGCTTTAGATCTCCACGCTAATCTTACATTCAAGGAAGATTTGGCTAAAGGCATATTGTCAATAACAGGTTCTTTTAATGGAGATGAGTTTCCAAGTTCTGAGGCCTTTATTATGGATCAATCAGGAAAATCGAAAGTGTTTCTGGGAGCTAAAATGGAAAACGGTGGTCTTCCGGATTTATTTGGCGACAATAAGATTCCATTATTCAATGTCAATATGCTCATTAAAATAGATGACAAAGGTAATTTTACTGGTGTCAGAAATGAAGGCACAGATTATACCGTAGAGCAATGGAACACAATGGTTCAGAAAAATTTTGGAAGATGAGAACAATATTTATAGCCCTGATCTCTGTCTTTGTGACTGCGTGTAAAAATCATGAAGGTGATGTTATTATAGTGCCAAATAAATATACAGGCTATATTATTATCATACATGGTCAATCATCACCAAAGAGTCAAGAATACACTGGTAGAAGAATAATCTACCGAATTCCTAAAAGTGGCATTTTGCAAACTCGTTTTTCAGTCAATGAAGACTGGGTTAAATTTCCTAATTTTTATTATGGTGATATCAACACTGAAAATAAAATATATTTCGAAAGTAACCCATCAAAAATCCCTGACAGTATTCATGTCGCATCAGGAGGAAGCATATACACCACAGGCGGAAACACAAAAAACAAACTAACATATACTGTATATTATATTGGCAATAGGGCTCAAACAAATAAGGCATTTTTAGATGTTGAAAGCATTAACCCAGACATATTATTAAGGAAATAATATTTAAATATTTCGTGTCTCAATGCTTTGCTGCTCAAACTTAATTGAATGCGAAAATAATCGATAATGGCCTTGGTCAAAAGTTTGGCATAGATGATACGGTGATGGCAAGCAAGTGCTAAGCTGAGGTAATATAGCTAAAACGGACAGCGCTGAGTCCTAACTTCCGCTGCCCATGACTGAAAAATCGAATCCTGGCGGCTTTCCCACCACACGTGAGAAATATACACCTGCTTTCAGAACGGAGTGCGTGCGCCCGAGGTGGCTCGTGCGCAAGGCATTTCGTCCACGCTGTTGGGGCATTGGCAACGCCAGGCCTTAGAAGCCGCTGTACGCTTCCCTATTCGATAAGCCAATGGTAGGCAGAGGTTAAGCTGCTTGTTTAAATTCGAGTGGGGTCATAAAATTCAAGGCTTGGTGTGGCCGTTGCGTGTTATAATCGTGCCGCCACTCGTCCACCAGCTGGCGCACATGGGCCAGTGAGCGAAACAGGTGGGCGTCGAGCAGTTCGCGGCGAAACGAGCCGTTGAAGCGTTCGATATAGGCATTCTGCGTCGGCTTGCCGGGCTGAATCCAGTGCAGGATAACGCCTTGCTGCTCACACCACTCGCTCAATTTGGCGCTGATGAACTCAGGCCCGTTGTCGGTGCGCAACTGCGCAGGACGGCCATAGCACTCGACTAAGCGCGTGAGCACCTGCACAACGCGACTGGCCGGCAAGGAAAAATCTATCTCCACGCCCAGCAGCTCGCGGTTGTAATCGTCGAGCACGTTCAAGGTCCGGAACCGGCGGCCATCGGTCAACACATCGCTCGTAAAGTCGAGCGACCAGCACCCGTTAGCGGCCTCGGGCACGGTCAAGGGCTGCTTCACGCGGGCGGGCAGGCGCTTTTTCAGGCGTCGAGGCAGGTTGAGCGCCAGGGCCCGATAGATGCGTAACGTGCGTTTATGGTTGATGATCAGTCCATTTATGGTTATGTGGAATATGTTGAGCGATTTTATGCCTTATTATGGTTGCGAAGACATAAAATCACCTTAAGCTACAGTCGTAGCTGCTTCCATCGTCGGCACAGATTATTGGGCTGTATTTCTATTTGGCTAGGGAAGGTATTCTGTCCAGCCGTTAAGGCGCTTGTAGCGAGTGGGCACTAGGGGTAGCGCAAGACTAAGAACAGAAATTCCCGTTAGGAAAATCTGAGCAGGTTCAGTGCCTCAAAAAACGTTCGTTTTACCGCTTCTGCCCCCACACGCCACGCCTATGGCCTTGGTTAAAAGTTTGGTGCAAAGGTTAAACGAACGGTCCAGTTGAGGGCTCCCATTGGAAGGCAGATAGGGCCTCTACATCAAAGCGAGTCTTTCAGAGCCTCGTCAGAGAAATCGAACTTCCCGTGCAGGTTGATGTGCTGCCAACTCAAGGGGCGAGATGCGGGGCGATGGCTACGGCAGCTGGACGGGGTTTGCCTCCGCGACGCCAGGGCTTCCGCCTCAAATCCGGCTGCCTGCATTTGCCCGGCGCTTCCGCGCCGGGACCTCGGCAGTCGGGTTCGTGACGGGGCTATAGCCCCTCCCGGCGGCCGGTCCGGCAAGGGCTAAAGCCCCAAAACCCCACTTCGCGCCGGCATCCCGGCGCGGAAGCGCCGGGCAAATCCATCAATAGTAGGTTGATGCGGAAGCCCTGCCGCGCCGGTAGCTCGTTTGGGGACGCGAACTACAAAGTTCGCGCTACTGTATAGCAGCCGGAGAACCGCTCTAATGAGGTAACAGGCAGGCCCGGTTGGGCTCCTGTCTGCTACCTCCCGGCGAGCTCCCTGGTGGGTGGGCGCCCGGCCGGCTACCCCGCCGCGCCACCGGGGCCGGGGCGGCTGCTTGCGGCGGCGGCGGCGCGGCGGCCGCCCCGGCCCCGGCCCCCCGCCCCCGCAAGGCAGGGCTGAAAGCGCGTAGCGCTCCAGGTGATGTACGGCGGTAGCGACGCCCTATTCGGCGGCTCGTCGTTGAACAACACCTTGGAACAATGCGCCCCAGTGGGCGAGCCGCCGCCGCCGCCACCCCCACTGGGGCGGGTTCTTTTTTTCCGGCCGTCGCGGCAGGTCTGCGCTCCCCGGCCGGCCCAGCTAACCTCGTGAGCGGCCGGATTTTGTCGGCAGCTAACTGTGGTGGTTATTTGGTGAGCGGATAGGACGATTCGTACCTTTATCGAAAATGTAAAATTCTCACTATTTACTGGGCATCATTAGCGTTTGCTTTTGTCCTGGCCTTCACCCCCGGACCTGGCACGTCTGCGCACTGTAATGATGCACTTCTATTCTTTGGCCGCCCGCGCGGCGCGGCCCGCCCTGCTGGGCACTTTCCTTGCGCTGCTGGCGTGGCTGCTGCCGGGCACGGCGGGGGCGCAGGCCATCACGGGCTTCACGCCCGTGAGCGGGCCGGTGGGCACGAGCGTGACGCTCACGGGCACGGGCTTCAACGCCACGGCGGCCCAGAACGTGGTGTTCTTCGGGGCTACGCAGGCGGCCGTGACGGCGGCCAGCCCGACGAGCCTGACCGTGACCGTGCCGCCGGGCACCACCTACCAGTACCCTACCGTGACCAACCTGGCCACGGCCCTGACGGCCTACGCCGCCCAGCCCTTCGTCGTGACCCTGAACGGAACCGTGGCCTTCGCGGCCAAAGCCGACTTTGCCACCGGCACGGACCCCTACTCGGTGGCCATCGGGGATGTGAACGGGGACGGCAAGCCCGACCTGGTCGTGGCCAACGCGGGCAGCAACACGGTGTCGGTGCTGCGCAACACGAGCACGGCCGGCACGGTCAGCTTCGCGGCCAGAGTCAACTTTGCCACCGGCACGAATCCCCTCTCGGTGGCCATCGGGGACGTGGACGGGGACGGCAAGCCCGACCTGGCCGTGGCCAACGTTGGCAGCAACACGGTGTCGGTGCTGCGCAACACGAGCACGGCGGGCACAGTTAGCTTCGCGGCCAGAGTCAACTTTGCCACCGGCGCGAATCCCCGCTCGGTGGCCATCGGGGACGTGAACGGGGACGGCCAGCCCGACCTGGCCACGGCCAACTTCTTCAGCAACACGGTGTCGGTGCTGCGCAACACGGGGGCGGCGGGCACGGTCAGCTTTGCGGCCAAAGCCGACTTTGCCACCGGCGGCAGTCCCTACTCGGTGGCCATGGGGGACGTGACCGGGGACGGCCAGCCCGACCTGGCCGTGGCCAACTCCAACAGCAACACGGTGTCGGTGCTGCGCAACACGGGGGCGGCGGGCACGGTCAGCTTCGCGGCTAGTGCCGACTTTGCCACCGGCGACAGTCCCCGCTCGGTGGCCATCGGGGACGTGACCGGGGACGGCAAGCCCGACCTGGCCACGGCCAACTTCTTCAGCAACACGGTGTCGGTGCTGCGCAACACGGGGTCGACCGGCGCGGTCAACTTCGCGGCCAGAGTCAACTTTGCCACCGGCACGAATCCCGTCTCGGTGGCCATCGGGGACGTGGACGGGGACGGCAAGCCCGACCTGGCCGTGGCCAACTCCAACTCCACCAGCAACACGGTGTCGGTGCTGCGCAACACGGTGTCGGCGGGCACGGTCAGCTTCGCGGCCAAAGCCGACGTTGCCACCGGCAGCCTTCCCCTCTCGGTGGCCATCGGGGACATGGACGGGGATGGCAATCCCGACCTGGCCACGGCCAACGACGGCAGCAACACGGTGTCGGTGCTGCGCCAGGTGCCGCTGGCCATTACGGGCTTCACGCCCGCGAGCGGGCCGGTGGGCACGAGCGTGACCCTCACGGGCACGGGCTTCAACGCCACGGCGGCCCAGAACGTGGTGTTCTTCGGGGCCACGCAGGCGGCCGTGACGGCGGCCAGCCCCACCAGCCTGACCGTGACCGTGCCGCTGGGCACCACCTACCAGTACCCCAGCGTGACCAACCTGGCCACGGCCCTGACGGCCTACGCCGCCCAGCCCTTCGTCGTGACCCTGAACGGGGCCGTGGCCTTCGCGGCCAAAGCCGACGTTGCCACCGGCGGCAGTCCCTATTCGGTGGCCATCGGGGACGTGGACGGGGACGGCAAGCCCGATCTGGCCGTGGCCAACTCCTTCAACAACACGGTGTCGGTGCTGCGCAACACGAGCACGGCCGGCACGGTCAGCTTCGCAGCCAAAGCCGACTTTACCACCGGCCCGAATCCCTTTTCGGTGGCCATCGGGGACGTGGACGGGGACGGCAAGCCCGACCTGGCCGTGGCCAACGCCAACTTCAGCGGCACGGTGTCGGTGCTGCTCAACACGAGCACGGCGGGCACGGTCAGCTTCGCCCCCAGAGCCGACTTTGCCACCGGCAGCTATCCCGTCAGGGTGGCCATCGGGGACGTGAACGGGGACGGCCAGCCCGACCTGGCCGTGGCCAACTCCAACACCAGCGGCACGGTGTCGGTGCTGCGCAACACGGGGGCGGCGGGCACGCTCAGCTTCGCGGCCAAAGCCGACTTTGCCACCGGCAACGGTCCCACCTCGGTGGCCATCGGGGACGTGGACGGGGACGGCCAGCCCGACCTGGTCGTGGCCAACTCCAGCAACACGGTGTCGGTGCTGCGCAACACGGGGGCGGCGGGCACGGTCAACTTCGCGGCCAAAGCCGACTTTGCCACTGGCAACTATCCCTACTCGGTGGTCATCGGGGACGTGGATGGGGACGGCCAGCCCGACTTGGCCGTGGCCAACTACTTCAGCAACACGGTGTCGGTGCTGCGCAACACGGCGGCGGCGGGCACGGTCAGCTTCGCGGCCAAAGCCGACTTTGCCACCGGCAGCCGTCCCACCTCGGTGGCCATCGGGGACGTGGACGGGGACGGCCAGCCCGACCTGGCCACGGCCAACTACGATAACGCCACGGTGTCGGTGCTGCGCAACACCGGGGCGGCGGGCACGGTCGGCTTCGCGGCCAAAGCCGACTTTGTCACCGGCAGCTATCCCCGCTCGGTGGCCATCGGGGACGCGGACGGGGACGGCAAGCCCGACCTGGCCGTGACCAACGCGGGCAGCAGCACGTTGTCGGTGCTGCGCCAGGTGATTCCGCCGCCCACCATCACCAGCTTCACGCCCGCGAGCGGGCCGGTGGGCACTGCTGTGACCCTCACGGGCATGGGCTTCAACGCCACGGCGGCCCAGAACGTGGTGTTCTTCGGGGCTACGCAGGCGGCCGTGACGGCGGCCAGCCCCACCAGCCTGACCGTGACGGTGCCGCTGGGCACCACCTACCAGTACCCCAGCGTGACCAACCTGACCACGGCCCTGACGGGCTACGCCGCCCAGCCCTTCGTCGTGACCCTGAACGGGACCGGGGCCTTCGCGGTCAAAGCCGACGCGGCCACCGGCGCGACTCCCTACTCGGTGGCCATCGGGGACGTGAACGGGGACGGCCAGCCCGACCTGGCCGTAGTCAACGAAGGTAGCAACACGGTGTCGGTGCTGCGCAACACGAGCACGGCGGGCACGGTCAGCTTCGCGGCCAAAGCCGACTTTGCCACAGGCACGAATCCCTATTCGGTGGCCATTGGGGACGTGGACGGGGACGGCCAGCCCGACCTGGCCGTGGCCAACGCCAACAGCAACACGGTGTCGGTGCTGCGCAACACGAGCACGGCGGGCACGGTCAGCTTCGCGGCCAAAGCCGACTTTGCCACCGGCGACAGTCCCAACTTGGTGGCCATCGGGGACGTGAACGGGGACGGCAAGCCCGACCTGGCCGTGGCCAACGCCAACAGCAACACGGTGTCGGTGCTGCGCAACACGGGGGCGGCGGGCGCGGTCAGCTTCGCGGCCAGTGCCGACTTTGCCACCGGCAACGGTCCCTTTTCGGTGGCCATGGGGGACGTGACCGGGGACGGCCAGCCCGACCTGGCCACGGCTAATTACGGCAGCAACACGGTGTCGGTGCTGCGCAACACGAGCACGGCGGGCGCGGTCAGCTTCGCGGCCAAAGCCGACTTTGCCACCGGCAACGGTCCCTCTTCGGTGGCCATCGGGGACGCGGACGGCGACAGCCAGCCCGACCTGGTCGTGGCCAATTACGGCAGCAACACGGTGTCGGTGCTGCTTAACACGAGCACGGCGGGCGCGGTCAGCTTCGCGGCCAAAGCTGACTTTGCCACCGGCAACAGTCCCTATTTGGCGGCCATCGGGGACGTGGATGGGGACGGCAAGCCCGACCTGGCCGTGGCCAACGCCAACAGCAACACGGTGTCGGTGCTGCGCAACACGGGGGCGGCCGGCGCGGTCGGCTTCGCGGCCAAAGCCGACGTTGCCACCGGCACGGGGCCCGTCTCGGTGGCCATCGGGGACGTGGATGGGGATGGCAAGCCCGACCTGGCCGTGGCCAACTCCAGCGGCAACACGGTGTCGGTGCTGCGCCAGTTGACTCCGCCGCCCACCATCACGGGCTTCACGCCCGCGAGCGGGCCGGTGGGCACGAGCGTGACCTTCACGGGCACGGGCTTCAACGCCACGGCAGCCCAGAACGTGGTGTTCTTCGGGGCCACGCAGGCGGCCGTGACGGCGGCCAGCCCGACGAGCCTGACCGTGACCGTGCCGCCGGGCACCACCTACCAGTACCCCAGCGTGAGCAACTTGGCCACGGCCCTGACGGCCTACGCCGCCCAGCCCTTCGTCGTGACCCTGAACGGGGCCGGGGCCTTCGCGGTCAAAGCCGACGCGGCCACCGGCGCGACTCCCTACTCGGTGGCCATCGGGGACGTGGACGGGGACGGCAAGCCCGACCTGGCCGTGGCCAACTACGGTAGCAACACGGTGTCGGTGCTGCGCAACACGAGCACGGCGGGCGCGGTCAGCTTCGCGGTCAAAGCCGACTTTGCCACCGGCAACGGTCCCTATTCGGTGGCCATTGGGGACGTGGACGGGGACGGCAAGCCCGACCTGGCCGTGGCCAACTACGGCAGCAACACGGTGTCGGTGCTGCGCAACACGGGGGCGGCGGGCACGGTCGGCTTCGCGGCCAAAGCCGACTTTGCCACTGGCACGAATCCCTATTCGGTGGCCATTGGGGACGTGAACGGGGACGGCCAGCCCGACCTGGCCGTGGCCAACTCCACCAGCAGCACGGTGTCGGTGCTGCGCAACACGGGGGCGGCCGGCGCGGTCGGCTTCGCGGCCAAAGCCGACTTTGCCACCGGCAACGGTCCCTATTCGGTGGCCATCGGGGACGTGAACGGGGACGGCCAGCCCGACCTGGCCGTGGCCAACTACTTCAGCAACACGGTGTCGGTGCTGCGCAACACGGCGGCGGCGGGCACGGTCGGCTTCGCGGCCAAAGCCGACTTTGCCACCGGCAGCCGTCCCACCTCGGTGGCCATCGGGGACGTGAACGGGGACGGCCAGCCCGACCTGGCCGTGGCCAACGCCACCAGCAACACGGTGTCGGTGCTGCGCAACACGGGGGCGGCCGGCGCGGTCGGCTTCGCGGCCAAAGCCGACTTTGCCACCGGCAACAGTCCCGATTTGGTGGCCATCGGGGACGTGAACGGGGACGGCCAGCCCGACCTGGCCGTGGCCAACTCCGCCAGCAACACGGTGTCGGTGCTGCGTAACACGGGGGCGGCCGGCGCGGTCGGCTTCGCGGCCAAAGCCGACGTTGCCACCGGCGCGGGTCCCTTTTCGATGGCCATTGGGGACGTGGACGGGGATGGCCAGCCCGACCTAGCCACGGCCAACGCCACCAGCAGCACGGTGTCGGTGCTGCGCCAGGTGCCACCCGCCCCGATCATCACCAGCTTCACGCCCGTGAGCGGGCCGGTGGGCACGCGCGTCACCATCACGGGCATCAACCTGGGCAGCGCCAGCAACGTGCGCTTCAACGGCACGGCCCAGACGGTTTTCACCAGCAACAGCGCCACCCAGCTGGTGCTCAACGTGCCGGCCGGGGCCACTACCGGCACCCTCACCGTGACCACGCCCGGCGGCACCAGCGCGGCCAGCAGCCAGACGTTCACGGTAGTGCCGCCCCCCACGGTCACGGGCGTGAGCCCGGCGGCCGAGCTGCCCGGCACGGTGGTGACCCTCACGGGCACGGGCTTCACGGCCGGCAGCACGGTGAGCTTCGGCGGCACGGCCGCCGCCAGCGTCAGCGTCGTGTCGGCCACCACGCTCACGGCCACCGTGCCAGCCAGCCTGGCCGCCGGCAGCGCCCCGGTAAGCGTAACGACGGGGGACGGCACCAGCGCTACCCAGCCCTTCAGCGTGCTGGCCGTGTACGACGGCGGCAGCGTGGGGGCCTGTGCCGCTGCCGTGCCGGCCACGGCCAGCCTGAACGACGGGGCCTGGCACTACCTGCTCAGCGCCACGGGCCAGGTAGTGGCGGCCTACAACTACAGCGGCGCGAGCCTGGGCAACCTGGCCATTGAACTGCTGCGGGCCGATGCCGCTCAGCCCGTGCGCCGCGACCCGCGCAACCGCGCCTACCTCGACCGCAACTGGCACCTGACGGCCAGCGCCGGCCGCTTCGACGGGCGCAGCGTGCAGCTGCGCCTCTACGGCCTGGCCGCCGAGCAGGCCCGCCTGCAGGCGGCCGACCCGGCCGCCACGCTGGCCGGGCTCAACGCCACGCAGTACAGCGGGGCTAACGAAGACTGCAGCCTGGCCAACAACGTGGCCAGCGCCGAGCACCGCACCCTGGCCGCCCCGGCCAGCGCGCCGGCCGGCACCGGCTGGTTCGTGGCCGAGCTCACGGTGGCCGACCACTTCTCGGAGTTCTACCTCACCAGCAGCGCCACCCCGCTGCCCGTGGAGCTGACGGCCTTCACGGCCCAGGCCAGCGGCCCCAGAGCCGTACGCCTGGCCTGGACCACCGCCTCGGAAAAGAACAGCCAGCAGTTCGACGTAGAGCGCAGCCTGAACGGCACCCGCTTCGAGCGCCTCGGCACGGTGGCCGCCGCCGGCAGCAGCACCAGCCCCCGCAGCTATGGCTTCAACGACAACCAGGTCCCCCGGACCCTAAGTCCCCAAGTCCCCCTTTACTACCGCCTGAAGCAGGTCGATGCCGACGGCACGTTTAGCTACTCGCCGGTGCGGGTGGTGACGCTGGCGGGCGCCGCTGAGGGGCTGGCCCTGTACCCGAACCCGGCCCACGGTGGCGGGGCCACCCTCACGGGCGCGCAGCCCGGCACGGTGGTCACGGTGCACGATGCGTTGGGCCGCCTCGTGGCCTCGGCGACTGCCGATGCCACGGGCACGGCCGCGCTGGCGCGGCCGGCCGGGCTGCCGGTGGGCGTGTACGTGGTGCGCAGCGGGGGCAAAGCCCTGCGCCTGACGGTGGAGTAAGAGCCCGCCGCCGGCACCCTAAAAAAAGCCGCCGTCCCCGTCCGGGGGCGGCGGCTTTTTTTAGGGTGCCGGCGGGCCGGGCCCCCGCATCAACATGCGATGCCGCCGCGTGGCCCCGGCCGGTACCTTTACGGCGGTACCGGTCTGGCCCGAATACCGGCCTTGGTTAAAAGTTTGGCACAAAATTTAATTGGGCTGGGTAACGGTGTGCTCCCAGTTGAAAGCCAACAGGGCCTCTATATCAAAGCGGAGCGAGTCCTTGAGGGCGTCGTCGGAAAAGTCAAACTCGCCGTGCAGGTTGATGTGCTGCCAGCTCACGGGTGAACTCGCCGCGATGGCATCGGCCACCGCCTGGCGCTCGGCCGCCGGGGCCTGAAAGAGATACTGGTTCAGGTACAGGCAATTCCAGCACACAATCACGTTTTGCACCACCTGTTTGCAGGCATTAGCGACCTGCTGTTCTTCCTTGCCGGCGTACGGAATCTGGCCGTTTTGGCCGTAGAACACGGCCCGCGCGAAGGTATGGGTGCTTTCGAGCTTATCCAACTGGTCGTCGATGCGCTTGCGCAGGCTTTGGTCGTCCATGTAGCGGAGCAGAAACTCGGTGCGCACCACCCGGCCCAGCTCGCGCAGGGCTAGGTAGACAGGGTGCTGCTGCGAGTAGGAATTGAGTCGGCGCAGCAGCGTGGAAGCCGTGACGTGCTTTTGCTTGAGGCTCACCACCAGCCGCAGCAGCGTATCCCACTGGGCCTCGATTAGGCCCTGGTCAATGTACTTGACCGGGGCCAGGCCGTAGGCGCTCAGGTCGGGCACGTCCACGCCGGCAAAGGCGTAGAGCTGCTGGTCCTGAAAGGATTGGATGCGCGGCGCGAATTCAATCCCTAGCAAGGCGGTGAGGGCGAAGTTGACTTCCGTAAAGCCGTGGGTATCCGTGCTGTGGATGGTGGACTCCACGACGTCGTTGTGCAGCAGGCCGTCGACCAAATAGGCGGCTTCGCGCTCGGACGAACTGAATGTGGTCGAGTAGAAGAGCCGGTGGCGGTCGTCGAGGAAGCCGTAGGAGACGATGCCCTTTTCCTGACCAAAATACTTGTACGAATGCGTGGCGTGAATCGAATCGACGGCCACGTAGTACTTCTGGCCATCGGAGGACGTGTGCACCGCTTCGGGGTGGCGTTGGAAGAGGCGGCTAACGGGCAGCTTGCCCGTCAGCGCGAGTACTGCATCGTTGGCCCGGCGCAGGTTGTCGAGCGAGAAATACCAGTTGACCGTGTTTTCCAGTGCGGACTGGGCCACGTGTTTGGTCGCGTGGGCCATGCGCGTCAGCCCCAGGTTGCAGCCGTAGGCCATGACCCCGGCGAAGAAGACCCGCTCGGCGGGACGAGGCGGACGGTTCCGGGGGCTCCAATGCGTGAGGCACTCGGTGAAGCGGCACTGCTGATTGACCGTGTGCAGCACCTCGTGCAGCGAAATCAGCCCCGGCCCGGGAAACAGCGGCCGCGCTACCGGGGCGTCCTCGTCCAGGGGCCGGGCGGGCGTCAGGAAGCGGGGGCGCCCATTGGCGCGCGCCCGCACGCCGGGGTTGGTGCCGGCGTCCAGCCGCTCACAGGTGCGGGCGAAAGCGGTGGCCAGTTTGGCTTGCCACTCGGCGAGCCAAGGCCCCGGCTCGCGCAGGTGCACGAGGTCCGTTTGCGCCAGCAACGCGTCCCGCTGCTGCTGCCAGGTGGCGGCCTCCAGCAGGTAGGTGTCGAAGGGGCGGTAGCGCAGCGAGTGGGCCAGGTTCAGCTTGCCGGCTTTCAGGTGGTCGGCTACGTGGCCGGCCAGCAGGGCCTTGTACAGGGAAACGGGGCTTCCGGCTTGCGCCAGGGCGGCCCGTTCCGCGGCTTTCAAAAAGGTCGTCGGGGGCTGAGCGTTCACCTGTCCATCCCGCGCCCGGTACTGGGCCAGGGCCTGCGCCAGCGGGCTATCGGCCGCGCCTTCGTAGGCCACGGTGCGTAAAATCTCGCCCAGCCGCCGCTGCAGGGCGCGCAAGCGCTCCTCTACGACCTGATAGTACGGGCCGATGCGGCTGCCCCCGCCTCCTTTGCGTAGCTGCTGCGCCGTGTGGCCCAGTTGCGCAAAATCTGCCACGGCCGGGGTTTGCAGCCAGGCCAGCAGGGCCGTCACCTTCTCCTCGTTGGTGCGCGCAAACGAAAAGGCCACTTCTTCCAACTGCGCCAGGGCTGCGCCGTGGCTGACCACCCCTTCCAGCACCTGGCGCAGCTGGCCGGCCGAGTCCTGCTGCTGGCGGTAGACGCGCTCCTGCGTTTCGCGCTGGGCGGCGTTGCGGTGGGTTTGCACGGCCTGCAGCAGCGTTTCGGTGAGCAGGTCGCCGACCTGGTAGTACTGGTAGACCACGAAGCAGAGCACCATCAGGTATTTTTTGTCGGCCTGCTGTTGCACCTGAAAAACCTGCGTCCGCTCGACGTAGCGGGCGTAGTAGCGCACGACCTCCTCCGATAAGTCTAGTGCCTGCACCACGGGGTACACCTGGGTGAACAGCGTCTGCAGCACGGCGTAGTCCTGCACATTGGCGCGGATAGCCATCGGGCGCATCACCTCCAGGCTGCGCTTGAGCGTGGTCAGGCGGTAGGGCCGGTGTGAATGGGCCGGGGCTTCCTCTTCCGTCGTAAACAAGGCGTCCAACTGCTGGCGCACGGCGGGTGTCAGGTGGTGGGCCAACTGCGTGGTGAGGTCCTGCTCGACCGTGCGGAAGGCCTCGGTGACCAGGACGGCCAGCGCCGCGTAGGTCGGCACTTCCCAGCGATGGGTGCGGATATAGTCGGCGGCGGAGTGAAATACGGCCATCGGATTCATTTGCTGGCGGGCAAAATGCGTCACCTGCTGGCGCACGGCGGCTTCGACCTGCTCGAAGGGCGGCACCCCGAATTGCTGCAGAATCTGCTCCCGATGGTTAAAGCGGGTGACCTTGTCGTAGCGCGCCCATTCAACTGCTCTCAGGCGATAGCGCTGCTGCACGTACGCCTGGTCAGCCGCCAGGAACCGGTCAACGGGAAAGAAGCGGCCGGTCGCCTTGAAGTAGCCGACCTGCAGCACGAAGCCGCCCCGGCTGTGCGGGGTCAGCAACGTGGCCAGGAACCTGGTGGCCCAGTCGGGCAAGGCGAAGAAGAGCTGCCGCTGGGGGTGATTGAAAACAGGTGGCTGGTCGAAGGCGCGACGCTGGGTCGCGTCGAGTAAAGGCAAGTGGCGGGCCATGAGCAGGAAGTAAATCCTAAAAGTAGCCGGCTGACTTGTACAGCGAAACGAACGTATTTCTGTACAAGTCAGCCGGCAGCGCCCGCTGGCATGAAGCCAAGCCAAAAAAAACCGATTTGGTACAGAAAACTTGTTCAGCAATCAAAGTACAATTAAGGATACCTTCGCAATGGTTAAACTGTACTTTGCCCCATGAAAATCGGCTACGCCCGCGTCTCGACCCGCGACCAGAACCTGGAATTGCAACTTGATGCCCTGACTAAAGCGGGCTGCGAAACTATCTACCAGGAAAAGGTATCCGGGGCCAGCGCCAGCCGCCCGGAACTCGAGCGGCTGCTGACGCAGCTGCGCACCGGCGACACGGTCTACATCTACAAGCTCGACCGCCTGGGGCGCTCGCTCAAACACCTGCTGCAGGTGGTGGGCGACTTCCAGCAGCTGGGCGTGGGCTTGGTATCCCTCACTGACGCCATCAACACCACCTCCGCCCAGGGCCGGCTCGTGTTTAACCTGTTTGCGTCGCTGGCCGAGTTCGAGCGGGAGCTGATTCGCGAGCGTACCTACGCCGGGCTGGCCGCAGCCCGCGCCCGGGGCCGGGTGGGCGGCCGCCAGCGGGGCCTCTCGGAGCAGGCCGAACGCACGGCCATCATCGCCGAAACACTCTACCGCGAGCAGCAACTTGGCGTCAACGAGATTGCTCAGCGCCTGCACATCTCCAAGGTCACCCTTTATAAGTACTTACGCCACCGAAAAGTGGTCATACATGCCCACCGAAAGACAGCAGCTGCTAAGGCCACCGATTAACTTTTGTACCAAACTTTTAACCAAGGCCGCCTATGAAAGCACTCTTCTTCGCGGGCCTGCTGGTCCTTGGCTTGCGTGCTCACGGCCAAGTCCCGACTCCGACTCAGCGTGCGGCTCTAGCGTAAGCCGTGCGCGCGTGACCGCCGTATGGCCGCAGCAGGGGACCGGATTGCGCGCACGGCGCCTTACGCCTTTATCGGGCGATCCCTGATCGGCAAGACCCGGCCTGACCGAATGAGCCGTTGGTACCAGAGCACCGTGCTGCAGGTGGTGGAAGTGCTACGCGGGGTGCCAGGGCACGTTCCCGGCACGGTGGTCATAACGGACACCGTACTCTCCTCGCCCACCCGCCTGCCCGGTCAGCTGCCCACGGCCCAGGAACTCTGAGGAGATATGGGGCGGGACGGGTATGAATCCGGCACGTGGGGCATGTACTTTGGCCAGCCTTCGTCCTTACTGGGCCAGCGACTCAGTCCCTAACCGATAACTGTCTGCGTCTGCGCTGGTACGCGGCCAACGCGAGGCTTCAAACCAACGTCGGCTGAGTGTTGGGGTCCGACGGGTGCAGCCAGAAAACTAGCCTGGCGGGATTAGATCAGCGCTTTGCTTTGGGCTACCACTCTCTTAACCACTTCGAGACCCATCTTTAAACCACGTCCCCAGAGTATCCAGTCTAGCTAGACCACCTCATTTTTCTACTTGCGATGGATGCGCCCATTACTGCCAAACCAGAGAGACACCTCTAGTGATAAAATCAAGGCGTGGTCAATTTGTAGCACCACCTTTCGTGTTTCTAACTAGACCAGAAAAAGCGTATCTAAAAAACGACTTTTTATCAGTCAAACCTCCAGCAAAGGCACGTCTGAATAGCTCATTTTCACTAGAAACAAGTACGTATCTACGCACGACTGATGAAAAGTCGTTTTTACGTTCCGTCAAGATTTCACAGATGTTAGTGTGGTAATCAGGATTATGTAGTGAAAGTGTATGAAGTAAGAAGCCGCAAACAATAAAATCATTAAAGCACAATTTGGTATTAAAATAGTGCAATCACTCGATCCGGTTTTGGACTTCTTTGTGCTTTCCGTTTTGCTGCTTTTTCTTGGGCACTTTGGGTATGTACCACCGCACTTACAAGCTAAAGTTTGTGCTCGCGCATGAATCAACAACTTGTGTATTTTTAGGTATTTGTCTATTTGCAGGGTCTGTAACATTTTGATACACTGCTGCTTAAGGCACTTGTAAACGACTTTTTATCAGTTAAAAACGACTTTTTATCAGTGAGCAACTACTTTTTATCAGTTAAAAACGACTTTTTATCAGTCATATCGAAGGTCAACTACTACCTTTTATCAGTTAAAAACGCCCTGCAAAAACCAGTGTAGTTTTTCGACTCTTTTCCTATATTTGCTTTCTATCCCACCTTGCTATGGATCAATCCGAATCACTGGAAGTCAGGCAACATAACGCCATTACCACGGCGCGATATGACTATACGGCCTGTCAACTGGACCTCTTGTTCTTCCTGCTTTCCAAGCTTCGTAGAGAAGACCTGCCCAATCAGGAATACCAGATCCACATGAACGAGGTGGTGGCCATGACGGGTAGGGAATGGCACTACAAGCAGCTCCGGGAAGCGACTGAGTCCATGGGCTCGCGAATGTTCGAGGTGGAGAACGAGCAGTCGTACGTGCAACTCTGGATGTTTCAGAAGGTCGAGTACGTCAAGGGCCAGGGCTTTCTGCGCATTCGTCTTTCGGAGGATATCCGGCCCTACCTGTTCGAGCTGAAAAATAACTTCACTTCCTTTCAGCTATTCTCGGCCCTGAAGATCTCGAGCAAGTATGCCAAGCGCATCTATCAGATGGCTTCGCAGTGGAAGGATATTGGAGAAACCAAGACGTACGATCTGGATGAGTTCAAGCTGATGCTGCGGCTTAAGGATCCGAAAGGCAAAGAGCCCGAGCAGTTCCAACGCATCAGCGACCTGAAGTCGAAAGTCCTGGATATTGCCGTGCGCCAGATCAACGAGAACACGGAACTCAAGATCGGCTACACGCTGCTCAAGCAAGGCCGCTCCTTCCATGCCGTGCGCTTCTACGTGACCAAGCAGCAACCCAAGCAGCTGCCGATTCCTTTCGAGGAATCACCGGAGCAGGCCAAAGTCCTGATGGCACGCCGGCATCTGGAGTCACTCGGCATAAAAGACCCGAAGCTGGTGGCGCAGATCATAGGGGATGAGAACCTCGTAAACGAACTGTTCAAATTCATGTACCGCCTCAAGACCGACAAGATCAAAGCCGACAAGAACCCAGCTGGCTTGCTGCTGACAGTGCTTGGGCTCAAGTCCTCGGCCAAGACCACGTAATCTCTGGCCTTCTCCCCTACCCTACCATGACTGCGCACAACCAAGAAGCCTATCGCGTGCTTAGAGCCTATCTGACGCACTTACTGACCGATCCACGGGACAAAGCCTTGGAGGATGTCCCAGCGCCGCTACGTGCCAGCGTAGAGGCCTTCCTGCTGGGCAAGACGGTCTACCACGATGCGGCCGACCGTCCCATCATCTACGCGCACGATTTAGCAGCCTGGGCCCACCAAGTGATTCATGTGTCGGGACTGGAGTATCCGGTGTCGCTAGCCACCATAGACGTCGACAGCCTGCGCCAGGCCATGGCCGCATGAGTGAGTGGAAGGAGATTGAGCGTCTGACGGCCTTAGTGCAACAGCTCCCCGAGGTGGACAGACTATCGCGTCAGCAGTTGAACCATGTGCTGGTATCGGCACACTCGACGATGATCGAGGGCTCACGGGTAACGGTGCAGTCGGCCTTCGACTTCCTGGTAAGAGAGGAAGCCGTTATCGACCCAACGCTTCCGTGGGACGGCTACGATATGCTTACCGATCATGCCCAGGCATTGGACCTGGCATTGCAGCGGGCCGACGAGCGGCAGTTGCCCTCCCCTGCTCTGCTACAGGAGTTGGCCGGCGCCGTGATGCGCACGACCGGACTGCGAACCAACAGCATTTTGGGCAGCACCGACGCTTCCCGCGGCGACTTCCGCGTCGATAAGGTATCCATCATGGGGGCCAGTTCGTTTCCCAACGCGCAGAAAGTACCCGTCTTGGTAGAGCAGCTTACCCGGCAACTACGGCAACGCATGGGCGCCG
Organism: Hymenobacter canadensis; assembly: GCF_027359925.1. NCBI lineage: Bacteria > Pseudomonadati > Bacteroidota > Cytophagia > Cytophagales > Hymenobacteraceae > Hymenobacter > Hymenobacter canadensis. The sequence continues at coordinate 32,884 of NZ_CP114770.1, forward strand.
CCGTCACGCTACAGGAGCAATTGCATGTCGCCTTCGACGCCCATCAGCAGCTGGTGAGTATCCATCCCTTTAACGATGGTAATGGCCGTACCTCTCGTCTGTTGATGAACTTCATCCAGCATTACTTCAGCCAACCCCTCACCGTGGTATTTCGGGAAGACAAGAAGGAATACTTCGCAGCCTTGGAAAACAGCCGGCGCACAGATGATCTGGAGGTCTTCCAGGAATTCATGACAATTCAGCATCTTAAATCGCTGACACACCAACTATTAAAACCATAGTTTACAACTGGAAGCACAACCAATTATAGTTGTGCTTCCAGTTGTAATATTTGATCGGAATACATTCGATTAGTGGGTACCTCCTTCACGAGTAGGCCTTCTTAGAAGCTGTTTAAGTTAGCTTGGTGAGTCGTCGGATGTTGGCTAAGTATAGCCAGGCGTTGGCGTGCTGGGTTTTTCGTTCGTAGTCTTTGGCCAAACGGCGGTTGGTACCGGCCCAAGCAATGCTGCGTTCCACGACCCAGCGCTTGGCGTGGATAAAAAAGCGGCCTTTATCGGCCACTACGCCCATCGGCACCTGTGCCTGCAGGCCTCGGCCCGCCAAGTGCTGGCGGAAGCGGCGGCCAAAGCCGCCGTCCACGAACACGGTCTGCAGCCGGTCAAGCAACTCGCTGCCCAGCGCCAGTGCGTCCCAGAGGCGGGCGGCGCTGGCCCCATCGTGGCAGTGGGCTGCCACTACGCAGCAGGTAAGCAGATTGCCCAGTGTGTCGACCAGAAAGAAGCGCTTGCGGCCCTTGATGCGTTTGCCCGCGTCGTAGCCCACTTGGCGGGTGCTGGTGGCCGTGTTCTTCACGCTTTGACTGTCGAGGATAGCCGCCGTGGGCTGGGCGTTTTTTTTACCCGCTCGCGGGCTTCAAGCGTCAAACAACCACTCACTCGCTGCCAAGTGCCATCGGCGGTCCACTTGCTGAAATAATAGTACACTGTAGGCCAGGGAGGGAAGTCTGCCGGCACGTCGCGCCACACACAACCGTTTTTGAGCACGTAAAAGATGCCATTCACCACCGCGCGCAGCGGCCACTTACTCGTGCGCTGCACCACGAATAAGGGCGCTAGCTTCGTCCACTGACGCTCTGTCAAGTCTGAACTATACCGCTTCTGCTGCATCAAGCAAAGCTAATCCCGGCTGATTAACTTAAACAGCTTCTTATAGCAGCGGGGGGACAAAATTACTTTAAGCCTTCCCCAGCCTTTGCGGTCATGCGGCTCTCAAAACCCTGTTTGCCCAGGCCCAGAAAACCACATGGGTTTGAGTTTACGAAACTCATCTCGTTTTCGAGTTTCGTAAACTTTGAATCGTAGACGGGTTTCTTAAACTCTCCCGACCATGCAGTAGGCCCCTAGCACTTGGTGCTGAGCTGCTGCTGGTCGTTCAGGGAAAGGAGCGTTCTGGGTGTACGACAGCGTTGTTTAACTACCTCAGCGGTTGATAGCGAATTGTATCAGCTCCCACGTCTGGTTGTTGGTATACACAATCTTGGTGATGCCGATTCGGCGGCTACGGTAGACGTGGCGTACCCAGTTGAATTGGGTGGAATCAACGCGGGGGCCATAATCGGGCATCAGGTGGACTGACTGCCGGAAGGTGCCGGCCGGCGTTGTAACGGCAACCGTATCCACAAACTGGAGCATATTCAGCAACTTTTGACCAACACGAATAGGATGGCCAAATCCGACCTCTTGTGGGTAAATCGTGCGGATATCGTCTGCTTGACTAAGTACCCAGTCCTCCCGATAAAATGCAGGATGGGAAGACAAGAATTCACTGCCAAACGGATTTGTGCCGGGCTGACCCGTTCCTGGAAAGTAGATCCGGTTGGAATGCGTTAAGGTGGCGGAATACCCCTGTACGCACGCTGCGCGGGGATCCCCTGCTTGACTTTGGGTTACGTGGCCTTCTTCAGCTAACGTGACCCGCACCGTATCATAGACTACAGGAGAAGACCCGCGTAATCGATACACCCACTGGCTGCCCTGTGGAAAATACCAATAGTCGAGAAAGGCAGGGGGAGCTTGAGTGAGTTGGGGGCACTCGGTCACAGCCGTGTTTTTTTTACAACTAATGGCCCCCATCAGAATGCTTAGAAAGAGTAACCATCGAAATCCTGCTGTATGAACCATTAGGCGTGGATTGATAAGATAAGTTGGTCTTGCTACTTAGTATACAGAAACGGTCATGGCTTAAACGCGCTCCATCAAGTCAAAGGAGCATTAGCTTATCCAAAATTGGAGTTTGAAGTCCAGTTCCCAGCCGCCGGGCCCTTTCTTCATGAAGATGACGCCGCCCCAGCCAGCCAAGCCGTTGCGATAATGCTGCATAAAAAAGGCCGCTCGTTGCCCGTTGGACGAGAAAACCACATCGGAGAGCTCCACGATGCCGTAGCCCCGCCGGTGTGGGCGTTTAGCGTCTGAACCTTCCCCTTTGCCGGAGAATCGCCGCCGCGCACTGCGGAATCCGTCCTGCGCCAGGGCGTGTAAGCGAAAGCGGCCGCTGTCCGCTCCCAGGCCGGGAAGCCGATGGTCGCCCCGGAGCACCGAATCCACCCCGAGTAATAGCCCGCCGACCGCTCGGTCCTGTTCCAGTACGCGGGCCAAGACCCAGGGATAACTCAACCACGACAAGGGGGGCCTTCCCGTCGGCTGGACGTGCTCACGGTACACGCGGTTTGTTTCCAACTGGCCCGCCAGGTAGTCGCGCAAGTAGTCGGTGTCCAGGTTCAACCGCTGCACCTGCCGATCAATGGGCCGGACGACGACGTACTTCACGTGTTGGTGCTCAATGGAGTCGAGCTCAAATACCAGGTCCTTCCAATACGCCTCATACACGGCCGCTACGGCCGCGGGTTGCGCGAGGGCGAGGTGGTTTGTCAGCCAAGCGAGCAGCAGCAGCAGGAAGGTTTGGGTTCTCATTGGGAAAGTGGACAGCGGCTGCCAGTACGATGCCGGCCGGGGGCCGAATGCATACGGTCACGGGGTGATGGCCTCTCGGTCCAGGATGCCATACTGTTCCAATCGATGGTTTAGAGAAACGGTCGTGCCTTAAATGTCCTTTGTTGGAGTAAATGAAGGAATGCCGAGATAGTCCTCATTGCCTGAATCGTAGCGGTAGATGTCCACGTCGGTGATGGTGCGTGTGTGGTAGAGGAAGTCGATTGTTTGCAGGTCGTGCCCCAGCGCCGGGGTGGAGGCTTCCTCGTTCACATCGATGTACAGGATAATCTCCAGCACGGACTCCAAGCCGAATTGCTCCTTGACGGACACAATGGCTTCGGTGCGGTCGTGGAGCTGGCCTACAATTTCGGTAACTAAGCGGTCGATGTCCAACGGTTCAGTGCCTATGGCCGTGGACAGTTGCCAGCCGCTGTATTGCCACTGTCGGTTGCCGTAGGTGGTGGGGTCGCCTTTCTGCCACGTCCGGGTCGGGACTACGCCCAGACGGGCCGTCACCTCGGCGGGGTCGAAGGTGTCCCCTTTCAAGGCAAAGTAGACGTAGGAGCCAGAGTGGTGCAGGTTCATAAGCGTGGAAAACGAGTGGGCTGGCCAAAGTACAAGTTGACGGGTACGGCACCCCCTGCTGCTAAGGTTCTGTTCACCTAAACGGTCCGAAGATAAACGGGGGCTCGCCGCCCTTTTGTTGATCTTTGGCGGGTGAACAACCAAAAATGGGGACTCTGCGAAACTCTTCTCTTCAAGGCTTTTCGTATTGTTGAAGGATGAAGAAGCTACTTTATTGGACTGCGCTGCTGGCTGGCTGTAGTTCAGATTTTGGTACTCCCGCGCAACTTGACAGAGAGAATGGGTTTGGTGGAGTCCCCTTCGGTAGCTCACCCGCGTTGCTCACGAACGCTACGGTATATTCTGTGCAAGGAGATGATACGACGTTTATCCAAGATACTTTACGCAAACCCGATGGAAGCTTCAACCTGACCGACAGCTTAGGTTTCGCGATATACTGGGATTATAAGAAGGGGAAACTGCACAAGGTTAGCGCGTCCGCTGTTGGGCGGGGCATACCCGCTGTTTTAGAGGAACTACGTCGCCGATTTGGTCCCGAGACGGTGCGTAACGATACTATGTATTGGAGAGGTAAAACCGTAACAGCTACCGCCTATTGCAAGTCTGTGGATGTAGATGTGCTTTTGCTGACGGTAGAACAAAAGCCGCAGTCTCTATAGTGCAGCGAAACGGTGATTCGGCGAAACGGGCAGTAATTTGCTGTGCCATCTACCTTATCGTTTTTCCTATGTCCACTGGGGAAGAAGTTATTTTTAGCATTCTCTTCGCCATCCTTATGATTGGGCTTACCTATTTCTACGCCCGTAGCCTGTTGCTTAAGTCGCTGTTCCTACGGCAACTCGATGCCCTGCATGCGCGAGTGACCCAGGGGTTGCCCCTGGAAGGAGCCGAAGTAGACTTGACCGCTATTCCCTGGCAAACCGTGGTAGACGAGGCCAGCGAAGGGGTGCGCGGACGCATCGACCAGCGCCTGTTTGTGCACCCCGTGTACCGAGACGCTGTATTGGCAACGCCAGGCCTTAGAAGCCGCTGTACGCTTCCCTATTCGATAAGCCAATGGTAGGCAGAGGTTAAGCTGCTTGTTTAAATTCGAGTGGGGTCATAAAATTCAAGGCTTGGTGTGGCCGTTGCGTGTTATAATCGTGCCGCCACTCGTCCACCAGCTGGCGCACATGGGCCAGTGAGCGAAACAGGTGGGCGTCGAGCAGTTCGCGGCGAAACGAGCCGTTGAAGCGTTCGATATAGGCATTCTGCGTCGGCTTGCCGGGCTGAATCCAGTGCAGGATAACGCCTTGCTGCTCACACCACTCGCTCAATTTGGCGCTGATGAACTCAGGCCCGTTGTCGGTGCGCAACTGCGCAGGACGGCCATAGCACTCGACTAAGCGCGTGAGCACCTGCACAACGCGACTGGCCGGCAAGGAAAAATCTATCTCCACGCCCAGCAGCTCGCGGTTGTAATCGTCGAGCACGTTCAAGGTCCGGAACCGGCGGCCATCGGTCAACACATCGCTCGTAAAGTCGAGCGACCAGCACCCGTTAGCGGCCTCGGGCACGGTCAAGGGCTGCTTCACGCGGGCGGGCAGGCGCTTTTTCAGGCGTCGAGGCAGGTTGAGCGCCAGGGCCCGATAGATGCGTAACGTGCGTTTATGGTTGATGATCAGTCCATTTTTGCGCAGGCGGTGGTGCAACTTCCAGAAGCCCCAGCCCGGATGCCGCCCACTTAATGCCCGCAGGGCTTGCTGCACGGGCTCGTCCTCACGCCCGCGCGCCACGGGGTGGTAGCTGCCGCGCGCCAGCCCCACCAGGGCACACGCCCGGCGCTGGCTCCAGCCTTTCCCCACTAAGCCCTGCGCTGCCTGGCGTCGCGCCGCAGGGCTAGCTACTTTTTTCGCAATATCTCCTTGATAGCCTGATTCTCTAAGCTCAGGTCGGCGAACATCTGCTTGAGCTTGCGATTCTCTTCTTCCAGGTGTTTGAGGCGGGTGAGCTCGGCCAGGCTAGCCCCCGCATACTTGCTTTTCCACGCATAAAAGGTAGCCTCGCTCAGGCCGTGCTCGCGCACAATTTGAGCCACGGTCTGCCCGCTGGCTTGCTGCTGTAAAATGGCCACAATCTGGGCCTCGCTGAATCGTCCTTTTTTCATGTTGCAGTCGTCAGGTAGGAAAAGTTACGCCTTTCTCTATTCACAACTGGCACTCGATTCGGGGAAGCGTACA